>DAOUPF010000259.1 GCA_030626265.1 Sulfurovum sp. | reverse complement strand
TGCTAAAGCTCTCAACACTCATACCATCAGCTCCACCTGTGAGCTCCTCTTCGCTGTTGAGCACTATATTGATGATGATACCAATACCAAGAGTTGCCATCGCTAGATAGTGGCCTTTGAGTTTGAGTATAGGCTTGGATATTACAAAAGCAAAAAGAGCCATAAATATAATAGCAGCAATGATACTAACAAGAGCAGAGAATCCATAATGCCCTACAAGGACGGCTGATATATATCCACCAAGTCCTGCAAATGCACCATGAGCTAAACTAATCTGACCAGCATAACCCATGAGTAGATTGAGCCCTACACAGATCATGGAGTTAAAGAGGGCAAGAATAGCAATCTCATAATAAAAATCATTATCTATGAAAAATGGCACAATAGCTAGAATGGTAGTCAGTATCAAAAGAGCAGGGGTGATATTGTAATTTTTTATAAAATTCATACTCTATACCCTCTGTGCTTTTAGGTTGGAAAATATTCCACCTGGACGGAAGAAGAGAATCAAAAGCATGATGATAAATGCAACTGCGTCCTTGTATTCTGAAGACATATATCCAGCCACTAGAGCCTCCATAACCCCAAGGATAAGTCCACCCAATACTGCTCCAAATGGATTGCTAAGTCCACCTATAATAGCAGCTGCAAAACCTTTGAGTCCCAACATGATACCTACTTCATAGTTAGTTGAAGTGATAGGAGTTAGTAGTGCACCACCGATTGCAGCTATGGATGCAGAGATAGCGAAGTTGAGCATCAAAATCTTTTTGATATTTATACCCATTAGCTTGGCTGCTTCTACATTGTCTGATGCTGCTATCATGGCTTTGCCTAGACGAGTCTTTTTGAAAAACAGCCAAAGAGCTATGACTATAAATATAGATACTACTATAATCAAAAGTGATTGATGACTAAGTATGGCTCCATATATCTCAAAAGCACCATCACCTACAAAAGAGGGGATAGTATGTAACTCTTTGTCAAATACAACCTCTGCAAGCCCACGCAAAAATATAGCGTAACCAAGGGTGAGTATGATGAGTGAGACTTGTGAACTGTCACGAGAGAGGTCTGTTAGTTTCCATAGGAGAATGCCTAGTATAGAGGTAGCTATGACTGCTAGTATAAATGCAGAACTAAAGGATATACCAGTAGCTAGCAAAAATACCATAGACATACCTCCAGCCATCACAAATTCACCTTGGGCAAAGTTGATAATGCCACTAGAATTATAGATAACTGTGAAGCCCATACCTACAAGGGCATATATAAAACCTACTGTTATTCCTGACAGCAAAAAAGCAAAGATTTCTGCCATCAGTTTTGTCTATTTTTATATTTTATCATTCTTTAATCAGTCTATTTTACTATAGTCCAATCACCATTTTTGATCTCTAGTAGAACCATACCAGATTTAGTATCTAGCCCCAAGTGATCTGTTGCACTCATGTTGACAATACCATCAACACCAACAAAGTTCTTTATCTTCTCTATCTCATCACGAATCTTTTCTGGATCTTCTGATTTAGTAGCTTTCATAGCATTTACAACAGCATATAGTGCATCATAAGCATGTCCACCGAAGCTTGATACTTGTGAGTCAAATGCTTTTTCATACTCATTTTTATAATCAAGTGCCACTTTTTTGATAGGGTGAGAATCTTCTAGTTTGTCTGATACTATAACTGGAGGAGATACAAGTCTCACACCCTCTGCTGCTTTGCCTGCTATCTCTATAAACTTCTTAGATGCAACGCCATGTGATTGGTATAGGGGTGCTTTTATTTTGAGTTGAGCATAGTTTTTTGTGACTATTGCTGGACCTTGACCAAATCCCGGGTTGAGAACAGCATCTACACCAGCTGTATTTTTGATTTTCAAAAGTTGAGCTGTCATATCTGTATCTTTTGGTCCATATGTCTCATCAGCTACGATCTTGATACCAAAATCTACACTGACCTCTTTACACTGCTTACGCATAGATTTACCAAATCCACCACCACCAGAGATCATAGCTAGATTTGTAAGCTTACGCTCTTTGAGATCTTGCATTATTCTCTGACAAGCCATTCTATCAGTAGCAACTATCTTAAATACATACTTTTTGACAGGCTTAACGATAGCGATAGATCCAGCCATAGACATCATAGGTATTTTTGCTTTCTCGATGATAGGTATGATGGCCATAGTCTCACCAGTAGCAGATGGACCTATGATTGCCACAACACCATCTTTGTGTATCAATCTCTTTGCAAATGTAACCGCTTTTTTAGGGTTAGCACCTGAATCATAAGCTATAAGCTCAATATCTTTTCCATTGACTCCACCAGCAGCATTGATTTTGGCTGTGTAGTGCTTGAGAGTTTTGAGCTCTGGATCACCCAAAAATGATGCAGGTCCAGTAGCTGCCACTATAGCACCTATTTTGATAGTATCTTTTGCTACTGCCGTAGCACCAAATAGAGCCATTCCTATAACTATAGAACCTAGTAATCTTTTCATCTTTTTTTCCTCCTCAAGAAAAATATGAAAAAAGTATATCCTATTTTATTTTTATCTTTAGCATATTTGATAGTTATAATGAAATAATTTGATGATTTGTATCATTTTTTGCTAGTTTACCATTTTTTGTTTGCTATTGTATATGACAAAAATAGTAGATTTGTTGACCATTCTGGACTAAGAGAGCTGATTTTTACTACTTTTATATCTAGTTCACTTGCTATCTGTTTGGCAATTTCATCTGAGAATTCAGGGGAGGTGAGTATGGCTTGGATATTCTGTTTTTTTGCTTCTATTATAAGTCTTAAGATAGCTTTTGGTTTTGGAGATTTACCATCGACCTCTATAGGCATCTGTATGAGACCATACTCTTTGGCAAAATATCCCCAAGATGGATGAAAAACCATAAACTTGGAATTTTTAGGTAAATCTTTTAACACTTCTCTTATCTCTATATCAGTTTGCTCTATAAGTTTTATAAATTTTGTATAATTATCTTGGTAATATGTTTTATTTTTACT
>DAOUPF010000045.1 GCA_030626265.1 Sulfurovum sp. | reverse complement strand
CTTTATCTATGGTATCGTATTGATGCTATTATTTTTCTTTTTTAGTAATTGGCTTATAGATAAAAAAGAGATAGAACAGTTTAGAAATGAGAGTCACCTACAGGCAGAAAGTAAAGATGCATACCTAGGTTTATACCTAGATAAACTATCTCGTAGTCTGAAATCTATAGCATTCAATCCATACTTTATGAGCTATGTTGTCAATGAAGAGTATATGAACTCTGCAGAGTTTCTATTTCTCACTATTATGCTAGAGCATGATGATTATATGCAACTACGATTTTTAGATGCCAATGGTACTGAAAAGCTTCGTTTTGATCGTGATAGTATTAGCTCATATCCTTATAAAAAAGGTGAATTACAAGATAAGTCAGATAGATACTACTTTAAAGGTGCTGCCAAATTGCCAGAAGGTGAGATATATACATCAAAGATCGACTACAATATGGAAAATGGCAAGATAGTACAACCATTTGTTCCTGTTTTTCGTGTATCTATTCCTGTATATTTCCAAAAGAAATTTATGGGTGTATTGACTATAAATACTTTTGCTGAGCAGATTATAAAACAGTTTGCTACTACTCCTACTTTTGATATCATTATCCATGATAGTTTAGGAAGTATTATATATAAAGATGGAAAGTTTTATGATAAAAGTGTAAATAGTAAAAAGTTGACTTCCGAGACAAATATTGCTCCAGAAGAGTTACCACAAGGTTCACAACAGTTTCTATCAGAAGAGAAAAAGATATATATCAAGCCCATAAATATGGGTTCAGAGGTTATATATATTGCTCTACTTCCAAAGTCAGATGCTATCATATCATTCAAGACTGAAGATTATCAAGTCGCGTCACTTGTACTGCTAATGCTATTTCTTACAGCATTTCCACTATCTTTTCTCTTGAGTCGTCCTACGGAACATATGTTTAAAATAGTTACCAAACAGCAAGAGGAGCTTCAAGAGCTGACCCATACACTAGAAAAAAGAGTTATAGAAAAAACTGAAGAAAACACTATAAAAGATAGAATGCTTATCCACCAAGCTAGACTAGCAGAACTAGGAGAGATGATAGGAAATATAGCTCACCAATGGCGTCACCCACTCACTAGACTTAGCCTGTTACTACAAAACCTAAAAGCTCTCAATAAAAAAGGTCGTTTGACAACTGAAAAAATGAATGATATGCTAGAAAAAGCAAATGAGCAGATATTTTTCATGTCAGATACCATTGATAACTTTAAAAACTTTTATAAACAGGACCAAGAAAGAACCAATTTTGAGGTTTTTAATGCTTATGAGAAGATGGTAGAGATGGTAGGACATAATCTAAAACATAACAATATATCTATAAGTTATAGCAGTGACTATGATGTCAAAATATTTGGAAATCAAAATGAGTTTTCTCAAGTACTACTGAATTTGATTATCAATGCAAGAGATGCCCTCCTCACCAATAAACCTGATAAACCAATGATTTGGATAACAGCCTACATAGAGAATAACATAGAGAAATTGAGTGTATCAGATAATGCTGGCGGTATACCTGATAATCTATTAGAAAAAATATTTGAACCTTACTTTAGTACAAAAGAGGACGAAGGAACAGGTATTGGATTATATATGGTAAGAAATATAATTCAAGAGAAATTTAGAGGTAAAGTTACTATAGACAATGGAGAGAAAGGTGCTATATTTACTATAGAATTACCAAAAGAAAATACATCTATACTTTAAATGATACCTATTTAATCCAAAATATGCAATAGAATTATAAAAATAGTGTAAAGTGCTTGTACTGTCGGTGTTTGAAAAGAATTTGAGTTTAACCCTTAGGTTAATCGATGATTATTTGTAAATGCCCACGGTGCAATGACTTATGCAAGTTTTGTAATTTCTATTGCATAATTTGGGTTTAAGATATAGCAGTTAATGCTAGTTTTCAAATCCTATTGTATAATTTGGATTAAATTGATACTTCAAAAGATTATAAATGAAAAATAAAGCACTACTTCCCTACTTTATAATGATACTCCCTCCACTATTTTGGTCAGGTAACTTTATAGTAGGTCGAGCTGTGTCTTATCATGGTACACCTATTGGACTATCATTCTGGCGTTGGTTTTTGGCAACACTGATTATATTGCCATTTGTTATCAAGCCCATGTGGAATCAAAGAGAGCTTATACAGCGATATTTTTGGCAGATATCTATACTTGCTATTCTAGCTGTCAGTGCTTTTAATTCACTGGCTTATATATCACTACAGTACACCACAGCAACCAATGCTATACTACTCAACTCATTTATACCAATATTTATACTTATCATATCTAGTCTATTTTTTAAAGAACATATATCTAGGATACAGACGATGGGCGTACTAGTATCTATGTTTGGCGTATTTGTGATACTAACAAAACTTGATTTAGAGATTATCACCTCTCTGGAACTAAACAAAGGTGATCTTTGGATGCTAGTTGCTGCACTTGACTGGGCATTGTACTCGATACTACTCAAATACCTTCGCCCCAAAGAGTTAACGCCTATTGCATTTTTAGGCATTACTATGCTCATGGGTACATTGGTTCTATATCCTATCTTGCTACTCAATCCATTTGCAGAACAGCCTATAATATGGAGTAGTGAGATGATAAAAGCATTGACATATATAGCTATATTTCCATCTATCATATCCTATCTATCATGGAACTATGGTATGCAGAAACTTGGAGCTACTATAGGAGGTCAATATCTACATCTCATGCCTCTGTTTGGTGCACTTATGGCTACTATATTCTTGGATGAACATATACAAATATACCATCTTATAGGAGCACTTTGCATAGGGCTTGGGCTATGGATGAGCATAGCTCAAAAGAAAAGCTAATAAAGTCAATCATTAATAATATGTGCAGGTGAGGTTATTGTTCTTTTTATCAATTCAAGTGGAAAGAGTAACGCTTCTTGCACGGGGTTAGTTTTAGCTTTTGGTTTCTCTAGTGTTCCTGTGATTTTGACACCAGTAGTCATACTCTTATCTTTTCCAAAGAGTATGTATCCTACTATAGGTAGACTACCTAAGACTTTTCCAACCTCTCTTGCTGTTCGTATTGCCAAGTCTATATTTAGAGACCCACTATTTAAATCTACTGTACCTTTTCCAGCAATTGTTGAGGATTTACCATTTAGATATATATTATCAAAGATTACCCTATTTTTAATAATTCTAAACTCGATTTTGCCATCTTTTATCACAAAACCTTTGCTACTAAATCCTGGGCTTGAGAGGGTCATTAGGGCTGGTATAGTGTTAAACAGAGCTATGAGGTCATTATAAGCTTTAAAGCTATCTATAGCTCCTCCTTTTATATCTATGACTCCTTTCATCTCTCCTTTGATATTTCCTAAAAGCTCTAGAGAGTATCTCCCTCCATGCATACCTCCAAAGTTTATCAGAGATCTCAGCATCTTGTCTTTTATTTTGTTTGCATGAACTACTATACTATTTCCATTTTTCTCCAAGCGAACTCTATCACCATCTTTATTTCCTATAAAGGTAGTATTTTTACCCTTTAATCTCAGATCAAATGAATCTGTCAATAACACATATTTATCATATCTTATGATGCTATTTTTACCCCTTACAGTAAGTTTAGATATCTCTTTATTCTTACTGGAACTATATAAGTTAGTCATCTTTTTAGCATCTATATTTATATTTTTTATCGCTATCAAAGATTTACCACTATCATATGTAAACTTATCATCTAAAGCTTTTAATGTTAACTTCTCACCTCTAAATACACCTTTAAATGGTACCGATGATATATATCCAGTTTTATCATATATATAGCTATTTTTCCACTTTGTATTTCCGTTAAATGAGTATGTTTTATAATCCTTTGTAGTTATAGAAAAGTTACCCTTAGATATATCCAAAGGTAACCCTTTGATATATGGGAGTATAGGACTAACATCACTACTAGTTATATTGACACCTCCACCTTTTCTCTCATCTATTTTTAGGTTTAGTGCAGGCACCTCAAACTGTAATCTATTTTTAAAGTTCATTTTCACGGTTAGATTTTTCTTTTTGCCTATTGAAAAATATGTTCCTTTTTTATCACCTATTCTCAACATTTTGAGATCTACTTTGAACCTTGCTTTATCTGTGGATAGATTCAAAAAGCCATTTATTTTTCCTCTATACCAACTATCATATAAGTCTACATTCCATAGAGCCACACGATTACTGGTAAAAGTAACCTCTCCCCCATAAGTAGACAGAGGTGTGCTTCCTATATTTATCGTACCTTTTGATATATGTAGCCTACCCTCAGTTTTACCTATTCTTTTTTTCAAATCTATATCAAGCATTATGTCTGCTTTTGTTCTTCCTTTTTTCTGAATTACTGGTATCGCTATATTATAAGCTTTGAGTATCTTATTTATCTCTTTATCATATTGACTATTAACTTTCAATCTAAGCAATAACCTTATATTTTTTTTACTCTTGATATTAATTATAGATACTTTACTATCTCTTATAGAATTTTTATTATAAAATGGCTTTTTTAAATCAAAATCTAACCTGCCTTTATTATAATAAATTATGGCATATTCTGCTTTTACTGGTTTTAAACTTTTTTTGAAGTTTATAGTTACATCATTTAGTTTAGCCTCAGCATTTAGCTCATCCATATCCAATTTAAAGCCATCAGTAACCCATCTACCTCCACCTCGAAGAGAGATCAATCTATACCTATCTGCCAATACTTTTTTATCTAACCATACTCTTATATTGTCTTTTATCTTGAACATATCCAAGAGTTTACTTATACTATTTGTCTCCTCACTTGATAGTAAAAAAGAGAGTTTATTGTCTTCTATCTCTATACTTATATCTCCATATATATCTGTTATAGAGTAGCCACCTTGGAAAGTTACTCTATCAGTATCATAGGCATAAGTTGCATTACCATGTAAAGTTAAATTATATTTTTTTATATTTATCAATGGAATATTTGCATTTAGTCCACCATTTAATAGTGTTACTGTACCTGCAACCTCATACTCATCATTAGAGATATAGATTACATTATCTGAGTAGATAATACGATAATTATCATTAGTAAACTCTACATTATCCAGTTCTATATGTTCAAAGTAATTTAATATCTTTTTAACATTTTTTAAACTCTCATCTATATCACCCAGAGTAACCTGATCTTTCTCTTTTGGGATGAATAAATAATCCAGCTTTAGTGTAAGCTTATTATCCAGTTTTAGATATAATCCTTGAACTTTAAAATTGCCTATTTTTAGTGAATTAATCGTTATGCCCTCTTGGAGAAAATATATCATACCAATAGCAAGCATAGGAAAAAGGAGAAGTGTATTGCGTATCATTGGGTGGATAGTAAATATAGTTCTCTTTATAGTCATTGGGCTTCTTTTTTATATATCTATTCCAGTTAATGGTGCTAAAAACATACACCTAAAACCTTCTTCTATCACTGGTATTATAGCACAGCTATCAGAAAAAGGATATGATGTAGGTACTATAGACAAATATCTACTCGTTGGCATTGGGCAGCCTCAAAGTGGATGGATATATCTAGGTAAAAACCAGATTCATAGATTGGATTTTCTATTTCGTCTCACTTCTGCAAGAAGTACTTTTCACAAATCTACACTCATCCCAGGCGAGACTACTATAATCTACATACAAGAGCTTGCAAAAAAGCTAAGTCTTGATGCTAATAAGCTTATGAATAGCTATAAAGAACTAAGCACATTTAAAGAAGCTGGTATATTAGCAGAGAGCTATCATATCCCTGCTCATCTCAAAGAAAAAGCTGTAATCAGATATCTACTGAAATACTCCAAAAACAGATACAAAAAGATATCCAAAAATCTTACAGGCAAATGGGATCCCAAAGAGTGGAACAAGATCTTAACTATAGCCTCTATCATCCAAAAAGAGGCAGCTAGCCAAGCTGAGATGCCAAAAGTATCCTCTGTGATCTATAATCGCCTAAAAAAGAAAATGCGTCTACAGATGGATGGTACTCTTAACTATGGCAAATACTCCCATATAAAAGTCACTCCAAAACGCATAAAAGAGGATAAAACTACATATAATACATACAAAAAAAGAGGACTCCCTGACTACCCAGTATGCTCTGTATCTATAGCTGCTATCAAAGCAGCAATCAGTCCTCTGACTACAGAGTATCTATACTTCATGAAAAACAAACAAGGAACACATGACTTTACTAAGTCATATAAGTCTCATCTAAAGAATGTAAAGAAAAAGAGAAAAAATTAGTTATCTAATAACATCTTAAAATCATCAAGTCCAAATAGTAGTACATCTTTAGGCTTAGCAGTCATCAATTCATTGGAAAAACCACTCCTAGAAAAAAGAGCAAAATAGTCTACTTTTATCCCAGACTGAACTGCTTTTTCTCTCAGTTTTGTTAGCTCATTTTTACATACTTTTCTTGATGTATATTTACATTCACCTAGTATTACTTTTCTGCTTTTAGTAACTGAGAGTATATCAAACTCACTATGCCTATCCCAAAAACCACCTTTACTAATCAAAGGATCCTTTGTACAAATATATCTCTCTAGTAGTAGATTTGAAAGCTGTTCAAAGACTAGAGATATAGCTCTATCTTTGTGCTGATGAAAGTTCTCGATAAACCTATCTCCCATATGAGACTCCAAATCTTTTCTGTACGGCTCTACAAAACCAAACCAAAATCGATAAAATGGCTTGACAAAACGAATTTTTGGCTGAATACGATAGCTTCTCAAATGTTTTTTGATAGCTTGTTTAGGGTGTGCTCTTAGTGGTGATTCTCGGGACTCTTCTATACTCAAAATATCAAGCTCTACCAAGTCACCAATCAAGTCTTTACCTAGCCCATCACCTATTCGTGCACGATTTAGTACATTATGTATCTTCCCATCACCTCTTGCTATAGCAGTAAGCATCTCTTTGTATGGTGATTCTAGTAGATAGTTAGGTGAGATTACCTTCTCTGTCTCTGATAAGTTTTGAACAAATTGATTATCCATAGATATCTCAATATCTTCAAAAAAGTTTAGTTCTAGTTTATCTTGAGTACCACCATAAAAAGCAAAGTATTCAATCAGAGATTCTGTCTCTAAGAAAGGAAAAGTTTTATAAAAGTTTTGATAAAGTGAAAGCAAAATATATTTTGTGATAAATCTCTGCCGCAAGAGCGACAGAGGGAAGAGATTACTTCATTGCAGCGATATATTCAGCAACTGCCTTAATGTCATCAGAACTATATGAAGCAACTTGTGCTTTCATAAGTCCACCCATACCATTTTTGTTAAGTGTACCAGCTTTGTAAGCTTCCATATCAGCAGCTGATGCAACAGCATCTAATCCAGCGATTGGAGCAGACTTACCTAGTGCTTTTGTTTTACCATCAGCTCCGTGGCATCCAGCACACTTCTTATATAGAGCAGCACCATCAGCAGCCATCAACATTGTACTTGCAGCAAATAACATTCCTATTGCAATCTTCTTCATATCATTCTCCTTGTATTTGTTTGTATGAGTAGAAATTATAGCACGCAATTGTGAATTTATCGTGAAAAAAGATAAATTTATTCTAATTTTCCTACAACTGTGTATTTTTCCCAATAAGTGTCCAAAGCTTCATCTAAATTTTTTGGGCTTATATCTATAGAAAGTTTCACTCCACTCTTTCTGAGGAAATCCTCATCCATTACCGAACTACCACGACTTGGAGAACGAAAATAGTATGTTAATCCTGCCTTCATATTCTCTTCTCCACCATATACAAGCAGTGCATTCATAAATGTCTTTCTGAGTGATATATCCATCTCTACATGACAAGAGACACAGTTCTTCTCAAATGAATCTTTTGCACTTGATAGTGTAGAAGTAGATATCAATACTACAAAAAATAGAAATCTAATACTATATATTTTTAATCCCATTTAAGTACCACCTTAGTTCCAATATTTGACTCTGAGTATATATCTATATCTATATTATAGTGATCAGTTATCTTCTTGACAATATTTAGCCCTACTCCAAAACCACCTTCACTATCATTGAACCTAGT
>DAOUPF010000082.1 GCA_030626265.1 Sulfurovum sp. | reverse complement strand
CTTCTGAAAATGAGTGAGTGATGGAAGGTGGAGCTGGGACTACGGTAAACAGTAGTATGATAGATATGATAGCAATGCCAGCTGTCATATAAAATAGTGTAGATACACCACCAGTAAATCCACCGATAATTGGCCCAATGACCATAGCAGCAGTAAAGGCAAGGGCAATAACCATGCCCATCACAGCCATAGCATGAGCTCTCTCATCCTCACGGACATGGTCACTAATCATCGCTATGATGACAGCCCCTATAGCTCCAGCACCCTGTAAGAACCGCCCAATCAGTAGCATAGTGATATCCTCTGCCATACCTGCGATGATAGAACCTAAAGCAAATATAAGTAGTCCTATGAGTATAGTAGGTTTGCGTCCTATCTTGTCACTAAGTACTCCAAATGGTACTTGTAGGGCTGCTTGGGTGAGGGCATATCCTCCAACTGCAAGACCTATGAGTGTAGGAGTTGCCCCCATCAAATCTGTAGCATATGCAGATAGTACAGACATGACCACAAAAAGCCCAAAAAATCTAAGCCCGATGATGAGGCTGAGGTGCCATACTTTTCCTATGATAGTTTTCATAGTGTCCTTTCAGGATATAGAGTAAGATTATGCAATAAAGAGCATAAAATATTGTATAATCTTATCTATAGTTTATAATTAAGACAATTATAGCCCGAATATATTAATATGAGATTATCAAGCTTAGAGGTAGAGATATGAAGCTAGTACTAGCAAGTGGAAACAAGGGAAAGATACGAGAGTTCAAGCAACTTCTTGATGGAGAGATTTTAGCATTTGGAGAGGTGATAGAGCCCTTTGAGATAGTAGAAGATGCAGATAGCTTTGCAGGGAATGCACTGCTAAAGGCCAGAGCTATATATGAGAGATTGGGTGATGAGTATATCGTGATATCAGATGATAGTGGTATCTCTGTGCCGCTTCTAGGAGGTGAGCCAGGGATTTACTCAGCACGCTATGCAGGTGTGGAAGCTGACGCAAAGAAAAATCTATATAAGCTCATAGATGAGATAGGAAAGCTAACTGATAAGACCCCTTCATACTATACAGCTGCTATCGCTATAGCCAGTAGATATGGAGAGTACGTAGTACATGGTTGGATGCATGGAGATGCCATCGCTAGCGCACGTGGAGATAAAGGCTTTGGATATGATCCTATGTTTATACCTACTGGTTATGAGCAGACTCTAGCTGAACTAGATGATGAGGTGAAGGGTGAGATTTCACATCGTGTGCAGGCATTGGCTTTGGCGAAGCCTATTATTGATATGTTGCAGAAGAAATAAGCTTAATAATAGAAGAGAAAGAGAATAAAATATGAAACAACAATTTACAAAAGATTTACAAACTATATACAATGAACTACAATCTAGGCAAGCAGAGCTAAATAGCTACTATGACTTGCTCAAAGGAGAGCATCAAAAAGCTTTAGAGCTAGTAGATGGCTTCTTGGCACTACTCAAAGTAAAAAAAGATGATGATAGTATCATGGCGGCTCTTACTCGTATAGTAAACCTCAGGGAAGATGCCTTAGAGCAAGTACTGAAAAAGCAGGATTTTTCTGAGGAAGATATCAGAATCAAAAAAGAGTTAGCTTATGGTTTTGTGAGTATGCTACATATCTCTAGGCATGAGAGCCTCATCGGTTGGATAGAGAAAGAGAAGCTTCTCACTCCTTTTTATCGTTCTTTGATATTGGGTGTACATTTTGTGGGACTTCGTCTGAGTGAGTGGCAGAGTCATTGGACTCAGCATATATTGTACTCGGTCAACTTAGAGCTATCAGAGCTGTTTGCTGGAGATGATGCCAAGGTATTTGAGATGCTACAAGCTAAATCTCTGCTAGATAGAGATGAGAGTGGGAGTATAGGAGATAGATGCTACTCAGTACTTCAAAAAGTAGAAGATGAGTATCGCAGCATTGCTTATGCAGAGGCATTTCCAGCAGAGGTGAGTAGGGTGTTGATGGCACTAGATCAGCTAGTGCTACTCTTAGACGAACAAGAAGATGAGGTATTTAATCAAAAGCCAGAATGGCTAGCCTATTTTGGAGCTATCAAAAATGCTCTAAATCATAGCAAAACGGATGAGCTGATAGGAAAATGGGCAGATGTAGATAGAGCATGGATGGCAGTCAAAACTCCACTTCAGGTGGGGCATCCTCTGGAGTATTATGAAGATCACTACCGCAAGGCAGTAGCTCTAGAGTGGGATTTGCGTATAGTGAACCCTGAGCTACAAGATGGCTCTGCCACTAGAGAGAACATCAAAACTTTTGCCTCTGGAATGGCAGATAGTTTTGGAGAGGATGCACAGATAACGATAGCTAAAAACCTAAAACAGGTAGATGAGACACAGCTCTATATAGGTCAGCCTATACTCTACTACGCAGCAGAGTTCAATGGGTTATTTTCAGCCCAAGTAGTGCCAAATGATGAGCAAGTATCAGCAGAGCTTGGTAAAAAGATATTTGCTTATGCAGACTTCGTGATGGAGAGCAAGAGAGCTAAGCCTATCATGAAGCTAGGTGTTGAGTTCATGGGTGAAGAGTTTGTAAAAAAACAGCGAGCTTTGGTAGAGTATGAGCCTTCTCTTTGGCATGAGATTTATGATATCTCTACTGTAGGTCATGAGTTTGGGCATATACTCTGGATAGACTCAGACACAGAGACACAGATGAACAGCACTGGGCAGTTCAAAAATATAGAGGAGTTCAAAGCCACATCTGGTGGACTCATGGCATTTTTCTCCAATGAGAGAGAGGAGCTGAAACATCACATAGTAGATGATTTGGTATCACGAGCTGTTGGATTGATGGCTTGGAGAGAAGTAGGGGAAGTACTGCCGTACTATTGTGAAGGACTTATACATCTAGATATTCTTTTTGGCTCTGGAATTATTACTTATGATGAGCAGATAGAGATAGATTATTCTAAGTATGATGCCATGAAAGAAGCCTATCAAAATGCCTACAAAAACCTAGCAAAGAGCTACCTTGACAAAGTAGATGCCAGTATATACTTAGCTAAGTATACTACCAAAGAAGATGGAGTTTATCTGCCTATTGATGAGGATATACGAGTATTTGTAGAGCATTATTATACTAGATATAAAGAGATAGGACAACAGACTGTAGTTTTGGGTTGACATAAAAAGTCAAAAAAAGAACTTCTAACCAACATTTAGATACAATCCCACTAATTACGCCGTCGTCATGATGGCGATTGTGAGGATAAATATGCTACTTTTTACACCAGGTCCTACCCCTGTACCAGAGTTTGCTCGTGTGAGTATGTCTGAAGAGACTATGCATCACCGTACAGCAGAGTTTGAGGCAGTCTTTTCTGATACTCGTGAGTTACTATTTAAACTTTTTGCTACTGATGAAGTGATCATGTTAGCCTCTACAGGCACAGGAGCTATGGAAGCGGCAGTTACCAATCTATGTCATGATACGCTACTGAGTATCAACTCAGGTAAGTTTGGTGAGCGATTTGGCAAGATAGCTAAAGCTAGTGGACTAGCCAATGTAGAGATCAAAAATGAGTGGGATACTCCAGCTTCTGTAGAGGATGTGACCAAAGCACTCAGAGCCAATACAAAAATAGATGCTATAGCTATACAGATATCTGAATCAGCAGGTGGACTCCGTCACAATGTTGAAGAGATAGCAGCGGTTGCAAAAGAGATAAACCCAGATATCATGGTGATAGCTGATGGTATCACTGCTGTAGGTGTAGAGCGTATAGATGTAGCAAATATAGACTGCCTCATAGCAGGAAGTCAAAAGGCATTGATGTTACCACCTGGACTATCTATCCTAGGACTTAGCTCAAAAGCAATTGAGAAGATAGGTGAAGGAAAAGGGTACTACCTCAATCTAGCATCTGAGATCAAAAAGCAGTCACAAAACACTACAGCATATACAGCTGCTACTACGCTAATCATCGGACTTCGTTCTGTATTGCAAAAGATAGAGAATGATGGAGGACTAGGTAAACTGTACTGTGATACGGCACGCCGAGCCAAGGCTACACGATTTGCATTAGAAGCTATAGGCTTGCACTCATATCCATCAGTTCCTGCTAGATCTATGACTACTATAGATGATGAGGATGCCTCTAAGATAAGGAATATACTCAAGAGTGATTTCTCGGTCAATGTAGCAGGTGGACAAGATCACCTCAAAGGCAAAATCTTTCGTATCAACCAGATGGGCTTTCTAGAGCCATATGAGCTGGCATGGGTGGTCAATGCAGTAGAACTTTCTCTGGCAAAGCTAGGACGAAGAGAGTTTGATGGTACTGCTAGTCGTATGTTCAATGAAGAGTATTTCAAATCAATGCTAGGTAGTGCAAAATGATATTTGAACATGAGATTCCTAGTGGAAGCCATCTGTACTTTGGGCAGAGTGCGAAGGTAAAGAGAGAGATAGAGCAGAGGTCTGCTACATTACTCGAAAATACTGGATATCAAGAGATAGTCACACCTCTGTTTTCATATCATCAGCATGAGAGTTTTGGTAGTCAAAAGCCGTTAGTGCGTCTCAATGATAGTGATAATCATGAGGTGAGCCTGAGAGCAGACTCCACGGCTGATGTAGTGCGTATCACTACCAAGAGACTAGGACGCAGTAGTGATGTCAAGCGTTGGTTCTATATCCAGCCTGTCTTTACATTTCCTACTACTGAGCAGTACCAGATAGGTGCTGAGCTGATAGATGGTAGTTTTGAGGAAGCGTGTGAGATGAGTATCTCACTACTGGCACAACAGCAGTTGACTCCTATATTGCAGATTGCCAATATTGCTATACCAAAGCTACTAAATAGCAACTATGGTATAGCACTAGATGATATAAGATCTATGAATATAGAAGCTATGATGGATTCTGGACTCTCATGGATGGAGAAGCTGGTTCGTATCCACAAGCTTGCTGATTTGGATGAGCTCTCAGCTTTTCCTGAAGATATAGCAAAAGAGCTAAAAAATATAGCTATTGAAGCGGAGAGGATTGAATATCCTCATATCGTAGTCTCTCCTCTGTACTATGCACAGATGAGATATTATGATTCGCTTTTATTTAGAATGTTTGAGGACAATCTCCTGCTGGCAACGGGCGGGATATACAAGATAGACAAGATTCGTGCGGCAGGATTTGCTGTATATACAGATGCATGTGTCGAAAAATTAATACAAAAGGGTGAAAATGCCTAGTAAAGCAGATATGATAGTAGGACTCCAGTGGGGAGATGAGGGAAAAGGAAAGATAGTTGACCATATGGCTCAGACACATGATTATGTTTGTCGTTTTGCAGGTGGGCACAATGCAGGGCATACGATAGTCATAGGTGATAAAAAGTATGCACTTCATCTTATCCCTTCTGGTGTACTAAACCCAAATGCGAAAAATATAGTAGGAAATGGAGTAGTACTCTCTCCTAAAGATTTTATCAAAGAGATGGTACAGTTTGATAATCTAGAGGGTAGACTTTTTCTCTCGGACAAAGCACATGTTCTTCTGCCTTATCATGCACTTATCGATCAAGCAAGAGAGAGAATGAAGGGCGATAAGGCTATAGGTACTACAGGCAAAGGAATCGGTCCAGCATATGGAGATAAGATTGCTAGAGTAGGACATAGACTAGGTGAGCTTTTAAATCCAGAAAAACTCACAGAAAAGATACTAGATTTCTTTGCTATCAATAAGCCTATATTTGATGCTATGGAACTAGAAGCTCCTATAGAGTCTGAACTCTTGGCTGAACTTCAGGGCTACAAAGATGTACTGGGCACTTTCATTACTGATACTACACAGATGATGTGGAAGATTATGGATGATGATAAAAAGATACTTCTAGAGGGTGCACAAGGTACTATGCTAGATATAGATCATGGTACATATCCATATGTAACATCATCCAATACTGTGAGTGCTGGAGCATGTTCGGGGCTTGGAATAAATCCAAAAGATATAGGCAAAATAACTGGTATAGCCAAAGCATACTGTACTAGAGTAGGAAATGGCCCTTTCCCTAGTGAAGACTTTGGGGCAGAGGGTGACAAACTTCGTAAAAATGGACATGAGTTTGGTACTACTACAGGACGACCTAGAAGATGTGGTTGGTTTGATGCAGTAGCTATGCGTCATGCTGTGCGTGTAAATGGTGTGGATCAAGTATCTCTCATGAAACTAGATGTTCTTGATGGCTTTGATGAGGTCAAAGTATGTGTAGCATATATGGTAGATGGAAAAGAGATAAACTATGTACCATATGAGCTCGAAGATGCGACACCTATCTATAAAAGTTTTCCAGGATGGGACAAGACAGAAGGTGTGAGAAAGTTTGATGACTTACCTGATACTGCAAAGTCATATATAGCAGCATTAGAAGAGATGATAGGTACAAAGATGGGAATCATATCTACAAGCCCAGAGCGTGAAGATACGATAATAAGATAGCAAAGGAT
>DAOUPF010000118.1 GCA_030626265.1 Sulfurovum sp. | reverse complement strand
CATACCATACTGCTACAGAGACCATATATCCAATCAGTATCGTCCAAGCTTATTTCATATGAGCAGAGAATGTATATACACCGTGTAGTTTGCCCATTACTCCAACACCAGCAGCAGAGCCAAATGAAATCATAGATCCGCCAACTCCTGCGGTAAGTGTCACTAGCATCCACTGTGAATGAGCATCAGCACCCATATCTGGACTTGACTTGAGAACTGCGGACATGACAGGTACATTGTCCACTATAGCTGATAGGAATCCTACACCGATATTGACCGCTGTTGCTCCAAACTGCGTATAAAGAGCAGTAAAATACTCCAAGAAACCAATAAAGTGAAGACCACCAACGGCAGCTAGAATACCAAAGAAGAACAGTAAAGTATCATTCTCTATCTTGGCAATCCATGAGAATGCATTTATCTTGTCCTCTTCAGGTGTAGTTTTGTTGAGAAAGAAAGTATAAAGTTTTAGGATAGAGAGTCCAAACATCATACCCCACATAGCTGGTAGATGTAGTAGATTGTGTGTTAGAACAGCTATTGTAATCGTCATACCAAATAGAGCCATGATGATCTTGCCACCTTTTTGTATCTCTACTTTCTTCTCATCACTGTTGAATGGTGGTTTACCCTCAGGTACATAACGGCTCAATAAAATAGCCGTAATCCCCCAACCCAAAATAGAAGCTGGGAAAAGGAACAAGAAATCAGTGAAACTACCCTGACCTGCCATCCATACCATTAGAGTTGTGATATCTCCAAATGGACTCCATGCACCACCAGCGTTCGCTGCTACAACGATGTTGATCGCTCCTAGTACCAAGAAGTCTTTGTTGTCTTTATCGATAGTTAAAAGTACAGTTGAGAGTATCAATGCTGTAGTTAGATTGTCTGCTATTGGGGAGAGAAAGAATGCTATTACACCAGTCACCCAGAAGAGCTTTTTATAGCTATAGCCCCTAGATACAAGCACATAACGAAGAGCAGAGAATACACTTCTATCAATCATAGCTTCTATATAAGTCATAGCAACAAATAGGAAGAAGAAAATCTCTGCAATCTCAGGGATAATGACTTTTCTAACTTCCTCTTCAAGCATATGAGAATCCATACCATTCATGGCAAAATATATACCTATGAGCATAAATATACCCGTACCAGCAAATAGTGCTGGTTTTGCCTTATTTACATGATATTTATCCTCTGTAGCGATAAAATAATACGCTACTACAAAAACTATAAAAGCTAGTATCCCTAGCCAAGTGGTGGTCAAATGAAGTTGTTCGTGCATGCTGATCCTTAGTGTTGCATTTATTATTATGTAAGTATAGACTTTAGTCCCAAACTCGTTTTAAAGTATGGTGAGACTAAAGTCTTCACTTTATATTTAGTCTTCTATATAGTGTGAACCTAGAGATGTCTTTCTAGCCAATGCCGCACCAACAATCGATGCTGCGGTGTTGAGTCGTAGTTCAAGCAATCTACCTATCTCTCTATTTTTCACATCATAGATAAAGTTTTTTGCTTCCAATAGACCCTCTCTTGTACGGATAATCCCTACATCTTTCCACATGATTTGTCTGAGCTGATGCTTGTATTTTTTGTCATTCTCTTGGTGTAGAATATTATCGTAATCTTTATCAAATCTAGGTGTATTTTGTGTACATTTTTCTACCCCCATGATATACTCTACTGATCTTTTAGAAAATACCATTCCCTCCAACAAAGAGTTTGAAGCCAATCGGTTGGCTCCATGTACACCAGTACGTGCTGCCTCACCTATCACATATAGCCCAGTAATCCCTGGAACTCTTCCATGAGTATCCACACCTATACCACCATTGGCATAATGAAAGGCTGGGGATATAGGTACTCTATCTTGGGGAAACTTAAATCCTAGGCCTTCAAAAGTCTGTGTGATATTTGGGAATCTTTGATGGAACCACGCCTCTTCAAACATAGAAAAATCTAGATACACACTCTCACCTGTCTTTCTCTTGTAGTCAAATATACCACGAGCAACTATATCACGACTAGCCAGCTCTCCTCGATCATCATAATCAAACAAAAATCTATTGCCACTCTCACCTACTACATGAGCACCCTCACCTCTGAGAGCCTCAGTGAGCAGAAGCTTTCTAGCATATGGAGTATCTACAAAAACAGTCGGGTGAAACTGCATAAACTCCATATCTACCAGCTCTATACCCTTCTCTACACAGATACCATGTATATCAGCACTCACTGTCCTAGAGTTAGTATTGAGAGCATAGAGTGAACCTATACCTCCACTAGCTATCATTACATGATCTGCATGGATTGTCTCTGGTTTATAGTTTATCATAGCTTTGATACCATAGCAGCGACCATTCTCTATGAGTAAATCATAAACGAGAGTGTTTTTCTGGAGCTGATGCATGTTTTGCACCATCATAAAGTAGTGCATATACCGTCCAGTGGCATCTCCACCAGCATGAATAATTCGCTCTGTTGAGTGTGCTGCCTCTCTGGTATATAGTATATTGCCAGCTTCATCTTTGTCAAACTCCATACCACGATCCAATATATCAGCTGTAGTATCTATAGAAGAGCGAGACATTATCTCTACAGCTTCTTTGTCATTGTGATATGCTCCTGCTGCCATAGTATCTTCTACATGAGCCAATATATCCGCTTCGTCTAATGCAGTTACGATACCACCTTGAGCATAGAAAGTATTACACTCCCAAGGAATATCTTTACATACTACTAACACTTTCATACTTTTAGGCAAATTCATAGCAGCATATAGCCCTGCTATACCAGTTCCTATTATCAAAACATCATATTTTTGCATACAACTGTTCCTAATTTATTACTTCTGATTTCTCAACAAACACTGGTTTTGTCTTGTATCCACATCCACTTAACAAAAATGTACAGAAAATTAATGTTATAATACCTATATGAAAAACAGTAACTCTATTCTCTCTCTTATTACTAATATGTCTCAATTTAGCTCCCTTACACAGCACTCATGCTATCAAAAATTTATGGCACTTTTGCCACCACGATTTCAACAAGCCATAGCCTTCATATATATCAAAAATGAAACACTTTTTATAGCACTATCACATCCAGGCTATAAAATGGAGCTTAATTATAATAAAGATTTATTTAAAGACCTATTAGAAACTGTACAAAAATATGCTCCAGAGTGCAAAGAGTATCATGCCAAAGAGGTAGTACTGTTCAACTCAAAGTTTTATACACAAGATAATGATGATAAAACAGAGACTATCCCATACTACAGTGAACTATCCTCTGGTGACTTTGACTTTGAGTTTGATGATGATAAAATCAAAGAGAAGTTCAATAGAAGTAAAGAGCTAATAGCAAAAAATCTCTCCCTTCAGAAGAGATAATATCTATGCAAGAGAACCTACTAAACACCATACAAAAACTTCCCTCCTCATCAGGGGTGTATCAGTATTTTGATAAAAACTCAAAACTACTCTATATAGGAAAAGCTAAAAATCTCTCCAATAGAGTTAAAAGCTACTGGAGATTCACACCAGATATCCACCCAAACCCAACACTAAACCCTCGCATCACAAAGATGCTAAGTGAGACTGACAGAATCGACTATATCGTAGTAGATAACCAAGAAGATGCTTTAATCTTGGAAAACTCTCTAATCAAACAGCTCAAACCAAAATATAATATCTTGCTAAGAGATGATAAAACATACCCATATATCTACATAGATGAGTCACAGAACTTCCCTCGTTTTGAGCTTACTAGAAAGATAGTAAGGGGTAAAAACATTAGCTATTACGGGCCCTGTCCTACAGGTGGAAGAGCTCTTTTGGATGCTATATATGAGATATACCCTTTAGTCCAGAAGAAAAGTGGTATTGATGGAGGAAAAGCTTGCCTATTTTATGAGATTGGCAAATGCCATGCTCCATGTGAAGAGAAGATAAGCAAAGAAGATTACCATAAAATCATCTCTACAGTAAAAAAGTCTATACATAAAAGACGAATCATTATAGACAAACTTCAAGAACGCATGAGTATGGTAGCGATGCAAGAGAGATACGAAGAGGCCGCTAAAATCCGTGACCAGATAGATACTATAAAAGCCCTAAAGATAAGTTCTAGCATAGATTTTGCAAATCTGGAGAACCTAGATATATTTGCTATCTTAAATGGAGAGAATCGTGGTGTTGTGGTGAAGATATTTATGCGTGAAGGTAAAATCATCTCATCAAGCCATAGCTTTTTCAACCAAACAGATATGTTTGATCAAAATGCAGCTTATAAGCAGGTTTTACTAGATTTTTATACAGAAGAGTTGCCATACACACCCAAAGAGATTTTGGTAGCAGATGAGTTTTTGGCATCCAGTGAAGTAGCAGAGACTCTCAGCAAAAGACTAGGCAAAACCATCCATATACGACATCCAAAACGAGGCAATAAACTTAAACTAACAACTCTCTCACTTAGTAATGCAAAAGAGTTACTTAGACAAAAAAGTAACTCAGCAAAACAGATAGAAGAAGAGGTACAGAAACTATTTGAGCTTAGCGCTATACCAAGTCGTGTAGAGATCTTTGATAACTCTCATATGATGGGAGTAGCTACTGTAGGAGCTATGGTAGTAAGAGATGCTAACAGATGGGACAAGTCATCATATCGCCGCTATGCTCTTACATCCAAAGATGAGTATGGTCAAATGACTGAGATGCTAGAGAGAAGAATCAAGAGTTTTGACAAAGAGTCTCCACCAGACCTGTGGGTACTAGATGGTGGAAAAGCCAACCTAAATCTAGCCAATACTCTACTACAACTAGCAGGAGTAAATCTAGATGTCATAGCCATAGCCAAAGAGAAACTAGACGCCAAAGCTCATCGTGCCAAAGGTGCAGCAAAAGACCTAATCTATACAAACCATGAGATATATCATCTAAAGCCATCAGACAAACGACTCCAATGGATTCAACTACTCAGGGATGAATCACATAGATTTGCAATCACCTATCATCAAAACAAAAAACGCAGAGAAGACACCCAGATATCACTACTAAATAAAAAAGGAATAGGCAAAGCCACTATAAAGAAACTTATAGACTATTTTGGAACATTTGAGAACATTAAGAGGGCAAATCATGCAGATATATCAAATGCTACAAACAGGAAAATTGCTGATATTTTGCATGATTTAGACTAAAAAAGCTACTTTCATATTAAAAAATGAGAGAATTATCACTTTTTAACTTATCTTTGAGCATAGTTTAAGGGGCTTTTGCATAATTTTT
>DAOUPF010000421.1 GCA_030626265.1 Sulfurovum sp. | reverse complement strand
TAAAAGAGGCTTTTGAAAAACTACACAACTGTACTCTAGATTTCGTACCAGCATCTAGTGCTATAGGCGCCTTGCGTAAGATACAGCTAGAGGGTTCTTCGACAAAAGCTGACATCTTACTAGGACTTGACACTAGCATAGCCCAAACAGCCAAAGAGACTGGTCTGTTTACAAAACATAGTGTAGATAGTAGCCGTCTTTCACTGCCAAAGGCTTGGAGTGATGATGAGTTTGTAGCGTTTGACTATAGCTACTTTGCTTTTGTATATGATAGCAATAAGACTAGCAAAGTACCTACTTCATTTGAAGAGCTTGCATCCATGTCAAAGGACTTCAAGATAGTCATCCAAGACCCTCGTTCATCTACTCCTGGGCTTGGTCTTCTACTATGGATAAAAGATGCTTATGGAGACAAAGCAGCAGATTACTGGAAGAGACTCTCTCCACATGTGCTTACTATCACAAAAGGCTGGTCAGAGGCATATGGACTGTTCCTCAAAGGTGAAGCTGACATGGTACTCTCATATACTACATCACCTGCATATCACATCATAGCAGAAGGGAAAAGCAACTTCAAGACTGCCAACTTTACTGATGGTCACTATGGACAGATAGAAGTAGCAGCAATACTAAAAACATCCAAACAAAAAGAGTTAGCAGGTAAATTCCTATCATTTATGCATAGCGATACTTTCCAAGACATCATACCTACTACTAACTGGACATACCCAGCAGTTAAGACCAAGCAGGGATTACCAGAGGGCTTTGGATCTCTGCATATACCATCCAAGATGATTTTGTTAGATGGCAAAACTGTAGAGACCAATAGAAAAGCTTATATAGCTGAGTGGCTGAAGGCACTTGCCAAGTAATAGTATGTTTAGACAGATATGGAGATTTAGAGCATCAGTACTTCCTGGGTCATTTATCTCCATATCTCTGCTTCTCTTTGCCTTTTTACTATTTTTTACTCTATTTATCTCCAAGGATGGCAACTCACTATCCTCCATAGATGATAGGATTTTATCACTAATCAAATTTACTATCTACCAAGCATTTCTCTCCACTCTACTCTCGGTCTCTTTAGGTGTACTTCTAGCATGGAGTCTGGCACATCAGCCTAGATTTTGGGGTAGATCATATCTGGTGGCACTATTCTCATCCTCACTAGTCTTACCTACTCTTATAGTAGTATTTGGTCTCATATCCATACTGGGCAACAACGGCTGGCTCAATCAGCTAAGCCTATATCTATTTGACTACTCATTTGGAGGGTATCTCTACGGCTTGGGTGGTATACTCATAGCTCATGTCTACCTCAATGCCTCTTTTGCCTCCAGAAGCCTGCTGCATAGCTTTGAATCCATACCCAAAGAGAAGTACAAACTAGCCAAAAGCTTAGGCTTTAGCGTATGGCAACGATTTTGGCTTATAGAGTGGGTGGCTATCCGTCCATCTATACTGAGCATCGCTTCTACTATATTTTTACTCTGCTTTACATCATTTGCTATAGTCCTCATACTAGGAGGTTCACCATCGTACAATACGCTAGAAGTGGCTATTTATGAAGCCATCAAGATAGACTTTGATATATCCTTTGCTCT
>DAOUPF010000485.1 GCA_030626265.1 Sulfurovum sp. | reverse complement strand
CACCTAGTGCATACTCTGGCTTGGAGTTGTCAGATGTGATGACTATGCGTCCACCACTCATGCCTTTACCGACATAGTCATTTGCTGCACCATCCACACATAGACTAATACCAGGACTCAAAAATGCTCCGAGTGATTGACCTGCTACACCTTTGAGCTGAAGTCTAATAGTATCATCTGGCAAACCTTCATCACCATAAAGTGCTGCTATCTCACCAGAGATGAGTGCTCCAAAGCTTCTATTTAGATTACTTATTGGTTTATCTAGAACTATTTGCTTACTTATATCTTGGATAGTAGGCATGACTTCATCTAGTATAGATTTCTCGAACTCATTTTTATCATAAGGCTCATTGAACTCTACTTGTGCTGTATTTGTGCCATCTAGCTTGTATAGTATCTTCTCAAAAGAGAACTTCTTGGCAAAATCATCATCTATAACTTTTAGCAGGTGATTTTTACCTACTATCTCCTCTATAGAGCTGTATCCTAGTGATGCTAGTATCTCTCTCACATCTTCACCCAGTAGAGTAAAGTAGTTGATTACTCTTTCTACTGTACCTGTGAAGTTGGCTCTTAGATTGTCTTTTTGAGTCGCTATTCCTACTGCACATTTGTTTAGGTGACATACTCTATACATCTTGCATCCCACTACAGTCAAAGCACCAGTTCCGAATGCATACTGCTCAGCTCCCAAAATAGCCGCCTTGACTACATCTAGACCAGTTTTAAGTCCACCATCTGTCTCTAGTGTTACTTGTCCTCTAAGGTCATTTGCTTTTAGTGCATTGTGTGCTTCTATGAGACCTAGCTCCCATGGATTACCCGCAAAACGGATAGATCCTATAGGTGCTGCTCCTGTACCACCATCAGCTCCAGATATGATAATCTTGTCAGCATAACACTTGGCAACTCCAGCAGCTATCGTACCTACACCTGCAGTAGATACAAGCTTGACTGCTATCTTTGCCTTTGGGTTGACCTGTTTTAGGTCAAATATAAGCTGTGCTAAGTCTTCGATAGAGTATATATCATGATGTGGTGGTGGAGATATGAGAGTCACACCCGCTTTTGTATGTCTAAGCCTTGCAATCAGAGCTGTGACTTTGGAT
>DAOUPF010000442.1 GCA_030626265.1 Sulfurovum sp. | reverse complement strand
CAAGCAGATAAAGAGTTAGCATACAAAATAGCTATAACTTACGGTAAGAGTAATGCTGATGAGGAGTATGCTATTATGATAGATGGTAATGAGGTTATGATAAGACCATTTGATAACAAGGCTGAGGCACAGAAGTATTTTTTTAATGCTATATAATATAGTTCTTTAAAAAAAAATAAGTTTTTATTTTCATTGGTCAAAAAGACCAATGAAAAAAGCTATATATTATAAGCTACAAGTAGTTCCATCTAACTGCGTACAGTTGGTATAGTGTGCTTCTACATCACCAGAGACATTAACACTACCATCTGAGATAAAGTCTATAGTTAAACTAGAGCTGTTGCCACCTACAACAATTTGACCAGCCGTAGGGCAAGAATCAAAAAAGTTTTTCTGTATAGTTTCAGTTGTTTCTACCTTAAGCCAAGCATTTAAACAAGCAGTTTTTATATATCCATTAATTGTAAATGTTAGATCATTACTATAAGGATTAGTAATGTCAAATATATAATTATTATATTCTATTTTTTCATCAAAATAAGTTATATATCCATTTATAGTAAGTGTCATATGGCTTATCACAGAACTAGAATTAACTTGATATGTGTATTCTAGTGAGTCAAAAGAGACAACTATTTCACCTGCATCTGCTATACTAAAATTCGTATAGGTAAAAGTAGCTGAAGTAGCAGAACTGTTTGCACTTACTGATACAGTACCATTGATAGTCATATCTCCTAGTTGGCAGCTATTATAAGTCATTATACCACTCGTGCTAGTCCCACTATAAGATACAGATCCACCATCATCACATGCAAATGAACCACTAGTAGCAAGAACTTTGAAATCTTTAGTTATAGAAAGAGCTTTTTTAAGTGCAGGTGTTGCCATAATACCTAGATTGAGTGTATCTGCATCAGAACCAACACTTTTGGTCAATGGAATACTTGAAGAATCAGAGCCTATACCAAGAGCAACAGCTGTAACTTGTTCACTATTCACTTCATCAATAATCACACGCTCACTCTCTGCTGGTGCAGTAGCGGTACTCCCCAGAGTATCCCCACCTCCACCACACCCAGTAATACTAAATCCTAATATTGTTATACCAAATAGTATAGCAATGCCTTTTTTTACATTTTTTGAAACCATAAGTTCCTCCTTTTAAATTGTAGGTTATTTTACTATCTTAAGCTTATAGTTAAGACTTTTATGCCTTTATCCCATCATTAAGAAGAGCCTCCATGTCTTTGGCAGGCATGGGCTTTCCATATAGATAGCCTTGCATATGAACACAGGCATTTTCTAATAAAAATGCCTTTTGCTCTTTAGTCTCCACTCCCTCTGCGATTACGCTAAGATTTAAGCTTTGTGCTAAAGCAATTACAGATTTAGTAATGACGACATCCTCCTCATCATCTGGTAAGTCCTGTATAAATATTTGATCAATCT
>DAOUPF010000394.1 GCA_030626265.1 Sulfurovum sp. | reverse complement strand
ATAGAAAAAAGTATATATTTGGATACTTTAGTAAAACTTGAAGATGAATTATCTTCAGGTGGTGAAATGGATAGTGACAGTAAGAAGATATTGGAGACACTTAAGAATTATTTTGAGTATTATAAATTTTTAGAGACTACTACTAAAACATTCAAACCAGCACTTATATATAGCAAGACTAATACTATGTTCAAATACTCTAATAGTATGATGGAAATGCTATTGAAGAAAGTAAATAAATAACTCTACCAGATAATTAAATTGAGATACTTCATAGTCCTCTCTGTGACGAAGCCATCTTTGTCGCAGAACTGCACTAGTACCTTTTTTACTTTATCTCTATTGGGGGTTATTCCTCTAGCTTCCAAGTGCCACTCAAAATTAGCAACGGCCTTGTCAAACTCTTTTACTCGTATTTTCTCCTCTGTATGAGGGGTGATCTGATAAGATATATTTTTCAACTCTAGCCACTCTTGTAGTTTTGTTGCTCCATTTGGTGGCATATATGTAGCATTATGAGCCTCAAATAGTTGTTCCATGAGAGTGGCTCCTCGTTTGCCTCCCCAGCTTAAAAATACTTTTGTTTTGGCAGAGAGGTGTAGCTTTTCAAAATCCTTGGCTATCTTTAGAGCAGGTGACATAGTACAAAGTGTAATGTCATATTTGTCTTTAGGTAGTGTATAGTCATCCCAAGTATTATGGTGCATGTTGATATTTTTAAGTCCTAGTTTTTGTGCATCCATATCAAGTATATCTAACATAGCTCTAGATATATCTAAGGCATCTACTCGAGAAGCTCTCTGGGCTACATGCAAGGTATACACTCCAGTCCCGCAGCCAACATCGAGTACTCTTTTATCAGTAAAGTCTACTTTTAGATCTGATATATATTGACATATCTTAGCTTCCAATGTATCTTTACTATCACTATATCTAGAGTAGTTTTTTGCTTTTTTATCCCATTTGTTCATCTCTCTTCCTAAAGTGGTAATATATGAAACTCATTTTCACATAAGTCAGTCATCAAAAATTCTCCTTGTAGACTTTTCCCAATACCCAAGATAGTTTTGACTATCTCTGTAGCTTGGATTGAAGCTGCAAATGTTACAGAGAAAGATGGATTGCCTACACTCATTTCCGCTCCTGAATTTCCATCTGTATATAGATTCTCCAGTGTACTATTGGTTGCAAACTGCCCACTCATCCCAGCTATAGCACCATGAATAAATGACATATCATTATCTTTACATACCTGAGCTAGTTCTAGTTTTGTTTGTGGATTATCAAGTGCATCTGCAACTATATCTATGTTAGAGAGTAGAGAGAAGTCATTTTTGGGATTAAATCTCTTTACAAAGGTATTTATCTTAGTAGATGGGTTGATCTTCTCTAGAGCTTCTTTTACGACAGTTACTTTGTCTTTGCCTATATTTTCATAGTTTGAAAAGTTTTGTCTGTTGAGGTTGTGCTCTTCAAAGATATCAAAGTCAAAGAGAGATATTTCACCTATCCCAACCCTAGTAAGTATCTCAGCTATATGTCCACCTAGCCCTCCACAGCCTATGATGGCTATATGAGATTGGAATAGTTTTAGCTGATTTTTAGGGCTGATAGTAGATTGATTTCTTTTGTATCTTAGAGGTGTTATGCCTAGTAAGAGGGCAGTCTCTTCTATTTGTCTATATGTAGAGTTAAAGGTTTTTACTGCCATGTTATGTTCTATAAAAGCCAAGAAACCATCACTACTGTTTTCTTTTAGAAATGCCTCTTTGCTCATATATAACCT
>DAOUPF010000220.1 GCA_030626265.1 Sulfurovum sp. | reverse complement strand
GCCAATGGAGAGACAAGCACCTATGATACCACCCATGCTAGTACCTACTATCTCCTTGGGTATGATGCCTTGAGTTTGCATATCATGAAGTACACCTAGATGAGCGATACCTAGAGCACCACCACCAGAAAGAGCAAGTGTGAAATTGTTTGTATTTAAGTCTGTTTTCATAGTGTGATTATAACACAATTGTAGTCCAAACTACAGCAAACCCTCTTGACCCAATCTATACAAAGCAAAGTCATACTTGATAGGGTCAATCTCATCAAAGCCTCTTAGTGTCTGGGTCAGTTCTATGGAGGCTTTCATATCGTAGGTCTTTCTTTGTAGTAGCCCAAGTCGTCTAGATACTTGGAATGTATGAGTATCTAGTGGCATGAGGAGGGCAGAGGTAGGTATACTAGACCATAGTCCTAGATCTATACTGTCACTACGTACCATCCAACGTAGATACATGAGATAGCGTTTGTATGTACCAGCAGATGAGAGCTTTTTTGGGATGGAGCCTATGAGAAAGCTATATCCTCTACTCTTATGAGAGTTGATATTTTCTAATATGCTTATGAAGTTCCATAGTCCATCTAGTATATTAGCCTCTTTTTTATACCCTTGATAAAATATATTTTCTATACTATCTATATCTTTTAGACGCTTTAAAGCTATAAACAGAGCCACCACATCATCAGACTTCTGAAAGCGATAATAATGCCCACCCAAAGCCCTAGCAATTTCATCATCACTCTCATCCAATAACCCAAAATCCAAACTATCCAAAAACTTCACTATGAGCCTAGCATTGCCATAAGCAAATAAAGCACAAATGAGAGCTATAGTCTCATCCTTGTACCTAGTAGCTACGAGTAGGGGGTCTGGTTTGTCGTATGATAGTTCTGTGGAACTGTTGCGTGATAAGACTTCTTTGTCTAGCTTGGCTTTTATATCTTTTAACAATGTTTTCCTTTTGGATGTATCGTTATGTAGCATCATAGTTAATATGTACTTAAATATCTATATAATATTGAGATAAAAATTTGTTATAATATGTGATGATAAATATTGGAGAGGTTATAGTTGTATGGGTTTTATGTAAAGTAAAAATTGGAGCAAGAAAATGAAAAGGTTATTTTATATATTTCTAATTGGTAGTACGATTTTAGTAAGTACATTGGTAAATGCTAAAGCTTTAGATCATAGTAAAAGAGTAGAAGCATATCAAAAAGCTATAGGTGAAGCGAATAGTAAAGTAAAAGAGTTTAAGGAGGCATTAAAATCAAGAGATCCAATACGCATTAAAAAAGCCACTCTGAAAATACAGTCAGATCCTGCAGCCATCAAACAGCTAAATAAAGAGAATGTACTTATTAAAAAGAAGTTTGTAAATACTACAGATAAGATTCAATCAAAAACTATAGATAATATTAAACAGAAATATGTCGAACAGTACAATGAAGCACATCCCAATGCAAAGATTAAGCCAGAGGATGTGAGAGTAAAAAAGTTTGCTAATCCAAGTAGAAAAATCAAAGCAGGGCATGATTGGGATGTGACGGTTAGCGTCAAAGGGCAAGGAGATGTTCCTTATCAAAAAGTAAAAAAGATTGTACATGAATCTTATTTTGATGCTGTAGGAGGTAAAAAAGCTTATCCCGATTCAAATCCAAAGAAGTTTGCAAAAAATCATCATGTTGAAGTTACAGATGGTATCTCTCATGGAGAATCTTATGAGGGAGGCAAGAAGTATATTGATAATCCTGGTGAATATCAAGTCAAAGATCCAGAGAGGCTCTCAAAAACTATAGAACATAAATCACATCTAGATCAGAATAAGGCAACAAAGGGCAATATGTCAAAAAGAGAAGTATACAAACATGAGCAGGCACGTCAGTATACTAAACAATACGAAAAACATATTAAACCTCGGATAAAAGAGATGGGAGGCAGAGTTCCGGAAAATGTGCGCAAGGGTACAAAGATCCTAAAAAAAATAGGAACCTATGATAAAGCATTAAAAAGAGTTTATACTCCAGCAGATGCAGATGCAGATGCTGCCCTCAGCAAGCTAGGGAAACATGGTGAAACTATGGAGAGTATTATTCAAAAAGGTTCTTCATTGGTAGAATCAGGACAAAAGATTAAAGCCCCCTCAAAAGAGACACAACTTAAAGAAAAACTCAGACAAGCCCAAAAAGATATAGAAGTAGCCAAAAATAGTGGAAATAAGAAAAAGCTAAGACAGGCACAAAATAAAGTAGCAAGAACTAAATACGAGTTAAAACAAAGTCAACTTGCCAAGAGTGCTCCAGTAAAGGATAGTTTAGCCATTAAAGGTAAAAAAGTTGCAGGAAAAGTGCTTAAAGGTGTAGGAAAAGTAGTCAATGTTGCAGGAAAAGTAGTTGAAAACGTAGGAGTAGGAGCTGCAATATTTAATACCGCGGAAGATATAAGAGAGTCTATTAAAGGGAACAAATCATGGAAAGAAACAGGAAAGAATATAGCAGATAGTGCTACTGGAGGACTTATCTCTGGAGCAGAGCAAGCTACAGATAAAAATATGGATTATCTAGGAAAAGAAGAGGCCCTAAAGGATGCACAAGCTGTAGAAAATGAAGTTCATATTCTTAAAATGGGATTAGAGCTAAGAAAAAATGGAGTATCAAGAAAGGAGACGACAGCAATAATGAATGATATGCGCTGGGGAGGGAAAGACTTGTTTAAGCAAAAACTTATAGAGCTAAGAAAACAGGGTAAATATATACCGTTATCTATACCAAGACAGGTAAAAGATATAGGTCCAGATGATACTCCAGCAGAAAGAGCAAAAGAGATAGGTAAAGGAATAGTAGAATATGGAGAGCGTGCAGGAAAGTCTATCGTAAATATAGGGAAAGATATTAAAACTATTACAGAAGATAGTATAGATTCTCAAATTAACATTGGTCGTTCAATTATGAATGATATGCAGTCTGACTCATTGAGAATTAAATTAAAGCAGAAGCTGATAGAAAAAGGAGTGAGTCCGGCACAAGTAGAGAGTGCTATGTCTCGATATGATAGTGGCCATAAAGACTCATTGCGTAACTTGATGAAAAGATTACATGAGAATGATGATATAGAAAAGACAAGAGAAAGAGCAAAGGAAAGAGCAGCAAAAATAAGACAAAAAGCAAAAGAGCAACTTATAAAAAAGAGAAAAGAGAAACAGAAAAAAAGACTTCAAAAAATAAGAGAAAAAGCCCAAGAAAATATTAAAGAAGCAGAAAAAAGAAAAGAGGCAATTGCACGACTTAAAAAGAAGATAGCTGACAGTAAAAAAGAGAAGGAGATTAGCCCTAAAAAATATACAGACATGACTCCAAAAGAACGACATAAGGCATTAAAAAATAATGATGATGATGCATGGGAAGGATTCAAGAAAGATCTTTTAAAAGATTTGGGGCTAGATGAACAAAAAAAAGTATCATCACAAGAAGACAAAAGACCTCAAGATAGACCAAAAGT
>DAOUPF010000005.1 GCA_030626265.1 Sulfurovum sp. | reverse complement strand
TTCACTAAAGTAATAGGGTAAATTTTTTTCATGTTTTTCATTCTTTTTAACATCTAGATTATTATCGCTATTTAGTCCATCTAAGTACATTTGTTGCTCATATGGGGTATATTCTATCATGTCTTCAAAATCAGAATATGAATAGTTACTTTTAGCTTTAAATACAAAAAGATTCAAAGCAATCTCTACAAATTCATTAATAACTTTTTCATCATATTTATATCCTTTGATAAAAGAAAACTTTTCCAATGAATAAAGAGCTTGTTTCATAATACGAATATTTTTTAAGTTTATTTTCACAAAAAAGCTATATATTGGTTCAGAGTCACAGAAGGTTACTTTTTCAATATCTTCTTGTATGGCTTCAAATAACTCCTCTTGACTTGGACTATAATGGAAACTATAGTCCACTATCTTCTCTTTATAAAGGGCAAATATTTCATCATGTTTTTTTCCATCAATATCTGAAAGTTTATCTAGCTCTTTTTCGTTAAGTATCATAATGATTTTACATTTCTTTTGTTCTTTGAATTGAGAAATTAATCCCATAATATCCTTCAAAGATACTTTTTCTGATAGACGTTCAAAATCATCAAAACAAATTACAATATTTTTAAAATCACTAGGGTTAAAAAGAGACAACAAAGAACCTATTGAAATATTAAGTGGCAACCCTAGAGCCTTTGAGCCTAGGTTACCAACAACATCCAAATGCCTTGTATATTTTTTTAAACCTTTATTGTATTTATAAAGTCTTGTTACTATTTCAGATTCAATATCTTCTAGAGAGTTTTTACCAAATAAGGAAATATAAACTACATCTTTGTCTTTTAGATGATTATTTTTGAACTCATTCCAGAAATAAGTTTTCCCAATTCCCCACTCACCAGAAAGCATAGCAACAAATTCTCTATCATCGTTTATTAACTTCTTAAGAGATTCTTTTATTTGTTGAGTATTGCTCATCTAGCTATTTCTCACCTCATTATACTCTATAGGTATCAAATAATCCTCAGTTTTTATAGGTGTATCCCAAAGCCCATGTTTAAAGCCTAGCTCATATAGTGTGTCTAGGGCTTTGAGTTGTAGCTCTGAAAGTTCAACTGACTCATCTGAGGCATACATATCTAGGTATTTCTTTAACATATCACTGGAGATACGAACTAGATTATCTTCTTCTAGTTTAGTGCATAGCTCCTCTTTTCTGTCATTGGCTACTTTGACACCATCTATGAGGATATTTTCTATATCTATAGCACGGTTTAGTGGTAGACTCCTGCGTATAGCCATACCCCCTAGTGGCAGAGGCAATCCCTCTCCAGCTAGCTCAACCCATATATCCCATAGCTCTTTTTCTACTTCTAGACTATCATCAAAATCCAAGATAGACTCATGGATAAGCACACCAGCATCTACAGCACCACTCACTACAGCCTCTTCAATCTCGAGAAAATCCATATACACAGGACGAGCATCTGGATAATAGATACGAAATAGCATAGCATTTGTAGTGTACTTGCCAGATAGTGCTACTCTGAAGTTTCGTTTGAGCTTTTTATCTTTTCGTCGTATGAGTTTTGGCCCATACCCCTCACCAAAGCTCACAGCAGTACGCAGAAGTGCATACTCGTCACGAATGAGAGGGTACATTCCAAAGCTAATGGCACTTACATCATAAGTACCTTTCAGAGCTTTCACGTTGAGGGTTTCAATATCTAGTCCAATATTTGTAAACTCATAACCTCTGGTATCTACCCAGCCAAACTTGATAGCAAAGTACATAAAGATATCATCAGCGTCTGGCGAGTGGGCTAGTTGTATTGTTTTTGGCATATTTACTCTTTGTTTTATAGTATGCGTATTTTATCATAAGGGGACAAAGAGTCAAATAATTACATGGCTTTACACTCCAAGATAGCGAGCCATAATATCTCTATTAAGATTCTCTTCGTTACTCTCTCCACTCCATACTACTTTGCCTTTCTCTAGGATGTATGTGCGGTCACTGATAGATGTCAAGGTCTGTACATCCTTGTCGATTACCAAGATAGACAGCCCTCGACTTTTCAATATCTCTAGTCCTCTCCATATCTCTTCACATACTAGTGGCGCTAAGCCCTCTGTAGCTTCATCTAGTAGTAGTAGTGTTGGATTTGTCATCAGTGCACGACCGATAGCCCGCATCTGCTGCTCACCACCAGATAGATTACCTCCTAGGCGTTTTTGCAGCTTCTCAAGCTTTGGGAAGATAGAGAAGATATGCTCTACATCATAAGGATTCTCTTTTTTGGTATGGTTGGACTCTACCACCAAGAGATTCTCTATCACGCTCAGTGTAGGAAAGATATGTCTACCCTCAGGAACCAATCCAATACCCAATCTAGCAATCTCATAACTAGGAAGATCTTGAATCTCTTTTCCATTGAAAAATATCTTCCCAGAGCGTGGAGGGTTTAGCCCTATGATAGAGCGGATAGTTGTGCTCTTTCCCATGCCATTTCGTCCTAGTAGTGATACGACCTCTCCACTGCGTACCTCAAGGCTCACTCCAAACAGTGCCAGCCCTGCATCGTACCCTGTCTCTATATTCTGTATGCTCAACACTCTGCACCTCCAGATACCCCACCCAGATAAGCCTCTTGAACTCTCTGGTTATTTTTTATCACCTCTGGAGTGTTGGTAGCTATCACCTCTCCATGTACCATGACCGATACAGTATCTGCTAGTGAAAACACAGCATGAGTGTCATGCTCTACCAACAAGATAGTCATCTTATGTTTTAGCTCCAGTATAAGCTCACTCAGTTTTGCAGAGCCACCAGGTCCTAGACCTGCCATAGGCTCATCTAGGAGTAGTATATCTGGTCTGGTGGCTAGTGCCATACCCATCTCTAGCTGTCTCTGTTCACCATGAGACAGGTTTCCTGCGAGGATACTTGACCTTTGATTTAAACCCACCTTTTCCAAAAACTCATCAGCAACTTCTAGTAATCTTTTATCTCTATTTACATTTGTCCAGAAGCGATATCCAGTTTTTTGATGAGCCCCAGCTGCCAACATGAGATTCTCCCTCACACTAAACTCATTGAACAGTGAAGTGATTTGAAAAACTCGTGCTAGACCTAGCTGGCTTCGGACATTGACGCTCTTCTTGGTGATGTCATTGCCATTTAGAGAGATACTACCACTGGTGGGTTTTATGAGCCCTGTTAGTAGATTTAGGGCGGTGGTTTTGCCCGCACCATTGGGGCCTATAAGGGCGTGTAAGCTATTTTTTTCTATCTCTAGATTAAAGTTTTGGCATACCTTTACTGCTCCAAACTGTTTGTTGATAGATTTGGCTTGTAGGATGATATTAGACATTTTTATCCTTTGAGCCTACTAGTAGTCCATATAGTCCATTTTTGGCAAAAAGAACTACTATGATGAGAAAAGGACCCAACACAACCATCCAGTGCTCTGTATACATAGCCAAAAAATACTCCATGAGCAGTAGTATAGCAGCCCCCAGCACAGGGCCAAACAGCGTACCCATACCACCTAGTAGTACCATGACCATAAGCTCACCAGATTTTGTCCAGTGCATGAGCTCTGGGCTAGCAAACTCATTTTGATTGGTCATGAGTGCTCCAGCCAAACCAGCAACTGCTGCGGCAAATGTATAGATAGCAAGCTTGTATCGGTAGCTAGCGACTCCTAGCACCTGCACTCTCTGTTCATTTTGACGAGATGCTGTTATCACTTTACCAAAATGAGAATTTACTACTCTGTGGGCTATGAGCAAAAACAGAACTAAAATAGCCAGACAGATATAGTAAAATGTAACATCGTCACCCAAGTCCAATCCTAGCAGCTCATTACGATTGTATAGACTCAGCCCATCACTACCGCCATATTTGGATAGTGATACAAAAAAGTAATACCCCATCTGTGCAAAAGCTAAAGTGATCATGATAAAGGACATACCCTTGGTACGCAGACTAACTGCACCAGTAAGTAGCCCAAACACCCCTGCTATCAGGATAGCCACACCCCATGTGATGAGTGCATTTTCTGTACCATCAAAGCCAAATATTGATGATGATTCGTACTTGTGAAAAGCCAAAACACCGACACTATAGCCACCAATACCCATGAAAACTGCATGACCAAGGCTAATCATACCACCAAAGCCCAATATCAAATCCAGACTAGCAGCTGCTAATCCATAGATTAAAATCATGGAGAAGAATGAGATGAGATACTCCTGTTCAAAACTCTTTGTCAAAAATGGCAAGATTAAAAATAGTATCAATCCGATGCTATTGACTACAGTTTTTCTATTAAAAGTAAGGAGATTTTTCATGAGTCAAGCCTACTCTGGATAGGGAAAAGACCATTGGGTTTGAATGCCAATATAAGTGCCATCATCATATAGATAGACATGGAAGCTATAGGAGCACTCAAAGTCTCCCCTAGCTCTGAGCTGAGGAGTAATGATAAGATAGTCGGTAGATATGCTCTACCCAAAGTATCGACCATCCCGACTAGCAGTGCCCCTGCAAATGCACCTTTGACAGAGCCGATACCACCTATGATAATTACAACAAAAGTCAAGATGAGGATAGACTCACCCATACCAACCTCTACTGCCAATATAGGCCCAGCCATCACACCAGCCAGAGCTGCGAGCATGACACCTAGACCAAATACTAGAGTATACAGTAGCTTTATATTGACACCTAGTGCAGCTACTATATCTCTGTTTGTAGCTCCTGCTCTTATCTGCATGCCCAAGCGTGTACGAGAGAAGAGTAGATACAAAAATAGAGCCACAATGAATCCTACAAAAATAATAGCCAACCTATACAGTGGATACTCAATCCCTGCAAATATCTCTACCGTACCATCAAGCCATGAAGGTATATCCATAAACAGAGGCTGTCTACCCCAAATGATTCTAGTAAGTTCATTAAAGAAGAAAATCAGTCCAAAAGTAGCTAGGACTTGATCGAGGTGGTTACGGTTGTATAGCTGCCGTAGAATGGTCATCTCAACAATCATACCTATGATACCAGCCACTGACAACCCAGCCACCATCCCCAGTAAAAAACTACCACTATGGAGAGTCACCGTCGCAGCGACAAAAGCACCTATCATATAGAAGCTTCCATGTGCCAGATTTATCACCTGCATGATACCAAACACAAGCGTCAGCCCAGCAGACATGAGAAACAGCATCACACCCAGCTGCAACCCATTGAAAAGTTGTTCAATAAAAAGAAGCATCTTTGGCTATTTAGCACACTCCTTGGCATAAGCGTCTATGTGATTTGTAAATACTTTTTTTACTATACGATTTGTAAATTTACCATTTTCATCTTTTATAACTTCTCTTACATAGATATCTTGTACTGGATGATTATTTGCCCCAAAAGCAAAGTTGCCTCTCACACTTGGGAAATCTGCTTTTTTGAGAGCCTCTCTAAATGCATCTGCTTTTTTCATATCACCACCGACTGCCTTGAGTGCACTACCTATGAGTAGTGCTCCATCATACCCTTGGCTAGCATATAGTGTAGGAGTTCTGCCATAAGTCTTTTTAAATGCTGCTACAAACTCTTTGTTAGCAGGGTTGTCTAGGTCAGAGCTCCACTGAGAGCCATTGATCACACCTACTGCTGCATCTCCAACTGCCTTTAGTATTCTCTCATCAAATGAGAATGCAGGTCCAAAAAGTGGGATTTTTTTGTTTAGCCCAGCTTGTGCATACTGCTTGATAAAGTTAATTCCCATACCACCTGGCAAAAAGAAATAGACAGCATCAGGCTTTTTCGCTTTTAGGGCTGATAGCTCTGAAGCATAATCTGATTGCCCTAGTGTAGTATATATTTCACCAGCGATATTACCTTTGTAAAACCTTTTAAATCCTGTGATTGCATCTTTCCCAGCAGGATAGTTAGGTGCTATTAGATATACATTGTTGAATTTCTTTTCAGTTACATACTCTCCTACTGCTTCATGTAGGTTATCATTTTGCCATGCTACATTAAAATAGTTTTCGTGACATCCTTTTCCTGCTAGCTTAGAAGGGCCTGCATTTGGACTGACATAAAATACATTTGAGCGCACAACTTTTGGAATAACAGCCATTGCAACATTGGAAAATACGATACCAGTAAGTATTTGTACTTTGTCTCGCTTTATAAATCTATCTGCGATCTGCTTGCCTTTTCCAGGCTTTCTTCCATCATCTTCAACTATTAGTTCTACAGGAATGCTTCCAAGCTTGCCATCTCCTTGTGCAATAGCAAGTTTAAATCCATCACGAATATCCTCACCAAGATAACCAGCTTTTGTAGATAATGTAGTAATCATACCTATCTTTACCGACTCCGCACCAAAAGCACTAAGTGTGCCAAACATAACCAACATCAATGATAATGTAATCTTTTTCATCAAATTCATCAAAATATATCTCCCAGGTTTTAAATTTGGATTACTTTACATGAAAAAATCTAAAATTATGGTTAAATTAGAGCTAATTAAATTTTAGATAAAAAATCTGTTACACCTTGGTTATAAAATAAAAATATGACAATTTGACATATTTTTGCCTCTTTGGAAAAAAACCTATTATAATGCTATTAGAACTTCAATATCAAGGATAGAAAATGGCAATGGATGCAAACAAACAAAAAGCATTGGATATGGCGATTAAGCAGATAGATAAAGCATTTGGCAAAGGTACTCTCATGAGATTGGGAGATAAAGAGTTTGAGCCTATCGAAGCTATCTCTACAGGATCACTAGGACTAGATATGGCTTTGGGGATTGGTGGTATTCCTAGAGGGCGTATAGTAGAGATATATGGTCCAGAGTCTTCGGGTAAGACTACACTGGCACTTCAAGCTATAGCATCAGCACAAAAAGAGGACATGGTATGTGCATATATAGATGCAGAGCATGCTCTAGATGTTGTATATGCTAAAAACCTTGGAGTGGATACTGACAACCTACTAGTATCTCAGCCAGATTTTGGTGAGCAGGCACTTGATGTACTAGAGACTCTTACTCGCTCTGGGGCAGTAGATCTCATAGTAGTAGACTCTGTTGCGGCATTGACACCAAAGAGTGAGATAGAGGGAGATATGGGTGATACTCATGTAGGTCTGCAGGCTAGACTCATGTCACAAGCCCTTCGTAAACTCACAGCTATCTTACACAAGACAAACACAACGGTCATATTCATCAATCAAATTCGTATGAAGATAGGCACAATGGGATATGGAAGCCCAGAGACTACTACTGGTGGAAATGCTCTGAAGTTTTACTGCTCTGTGCGTATAGATGTACGGCGAATAGCTACACTAAAGCAAGGCGACTCCTCTATAGGAAATCGTGTCAAAGCAAAGGTTGTCAAAAATAAAGTAGCTCCTCCATTTAGGCAAGCGGAGTTTGATATCATGTTTGGTGAGGGTATATCATTTGTAGGTGAGCTTATAGATTATGGTGTCAAGATGGATATAGTAGACAAATCAGGTGCTTGGTTTAGCTATGGCTCTGAGAAGCTAGGTCAAGGAAAAGAGAATGCAAAAATAACTATCAAAGAGAATCCAGAGATGATGGCAGAGATAGAGCAGAAGATTAAAGAGGCATTGGGCTACGGTGCAGGGCTAACTGTAGATGAGAGTGAGATGCAGGACGACTAATCCCTAATATATATTTCGGGTATAATGTCACAACTAAATACAAAGAGATAAAATGTGCGATTTTAATAGCCTAAGTGACGAAGAGAAAGAACAGTACTGCGAGCAGCTAAACAATTATGCCAAGAGTATAGGAGGAGTAAACTTCTTCCTCCAGCTTTTAGAAGCCATCAGAGAGACAAAACCTCACCCACTTATATCAGCAAATAGAGAATTTACAGTAGGGGTTGCTAAAGTCAAGTGGAATAAAGTGATATTTAACGATAAGCTACAGCTACTCATCAAAGCTCGAACAGATAGAAATAAGCAGGGAAATCTGCTACCTAAAATAGATACAAAAGGCTATAAAAAAGTATTAAATTTACTTAGAACTATGAAGCCTATAGTATTTACAGTCAAACCTGCTCATAGAGAAGATGGTGATGGTTTTATGTTTCAGCCATTTGAGATTGTTAGTGAGACAAGCACCAAACTTACCCCAATCTTTGATATGCTGTTTTTCTGTTCAGTAGATAATACCAAGAAAATACTAAACTATAAATCAAAGAGCTAAAATGGTAGGTACAAAAAGAGCGGATATAAAAGTAGGTCTAAATGTAGGTATCGTCCTCAAAGAAGACCAAAGCTCAGGCTATATCACTTATGGTATCGTCCAGAGAATACTTACCAACTCTGCTATGCATCCTCATGGTATAAAAGTACGATTAGATACCAAAGAGGTAGGCAGAGTAAAAGAGATAGTGGTCACCACTTCATCTAAATACAGCAAGCTTTAAAAGAAAGAGAAGGAGTGAGCTGTGAGTAAAATAATATGTAGGACTAACTGGTTAATTCAAAGATTATTTTACTTGCAGATTGCTTCTTCTCTTTCTTCCCGTAGGGTGCAGTGCTTTCGCCCATACTCCGCGTTAGATTTTCTTGAATTCGCTAAGGCGAGTCCTTTAAAAACCTGCCTTGATTATGAACAAAATCACAGCATTAAAGCTTACTGTATATAGATGAGGTGGTGACAATTGACTTTATTTATAGATGGTGATGCCTTTCCAAACCTTCTCAAACCTATAGTCCTCAAAGCTATTGAGCGTTTGAAAATCAGCACAAAAGTTATAGCAAACAAAAAGATAAATATTGGGAAATCAAAGTATATAGAATACATAATTGTAGAGCAAGGTGCAGATGAAGCGGACAAACATATAGTAGAACTAGCAGAAAAAGGTGACTTGGTCATCACTGCTGATATCCCTCTAGCAGATCATATCATCAGCAAAGATGCTCATGCCATAGATCACAGAGGTGAACTATACAGTGTAGAAAATATCAAGCAGTATCTAGCTATGAGAAATCTCATGGAGAGTATCAGAGAGAGTGGAGAGATGACAGGAGGACCAAAAGCATTTGGAACAAAAGATGCCCATGCTTTTGCAAATCAATTTAATGCTTTTTTAGCTAAATATTTTCGATAATTAACTATAGATACTCTTCAAATGTTCCATTTTCTTACCCATATTTAGTAGTACCATATCAGCTAGAGTTAGTGCCATCATTGCTTCACATACTATGGAGCCTCGTATGGCTACACAAGGGTCATGACGACCTTTTAGGTTACACTTTACCTCTTGGTTATCCGTTGTAATAGTATCTTGCTCTTGGAAGATAGAGGGGGTGGGCTTGAAGTGGGTTTTTACTATGACAGTGTCACCATTACTGATGCCGCCTAGTATACCACCAGCATGATTGCTTACAAACCCTTGATTATTCAGCTCATCATTACTTTCATTACCTTTGAGATGAGTGCTGGCTACTCCATCACCTATCTCTACCGCTTTTGCAGCATTTATTCCCATCATAGCTTCTGCTAGGGTAGCATCAAGTTTGTAGTATATAGGCTCACCTAGACCTATTGGTACGCCAGTAGCGGTAGTCAGTACTACGCCACCTACAGAGTTGTGGTTGTTCTTGGCAGTTAGGATAGCACTCTCTTGAGCTTTCTCCACATTTGGATCTAGTGCGTATAGTTTGGAGCCTTTGGCATATTCAAAATCTTGTATCTCACCTGAGATTCCATCTACTTCACAAACTCCACTCTGGATAGCCACACCTATCTCTGCTAAGATTAATTTGGCTATAGCACCGCCTGCGACTCTAGCAGCAGTTTCTCTCGCAGAGCTTCTCCCCCCGCCACGGTAATCACGCAAACCATACTTGTGATAATAAGTAAAGTCAGCATGTCCAGGACGAAATAGATCTTTGACATTGTCATAATCTTTGGATTTTTGATTGGTATTAAATATAACCATGGCAATAGGAGTACCAGTGCTCAATCCCTCAAATACCCCAGAGAGTATCTCTACTCTATCAGCTTCTTTGCGTCCAGTTTCTAGTTCGCTTTTTCCTGGTTTTCTACGATCTAGCTCACTTTGTATATATGCTTCATCTATAGCTAGCCCAGCAGGTACACCATCTAAGACACAGCCCAAAGCTTTGCCATGAGACTCTCCAAATGTAGTGAGGGTTAGCTTTTTTCCAAAAGTATTCATGCATTTGCCTTTAGTTTTTTAAGTGCTATCTTGGCAGCTTTTTGCTGAGCCTCTTTTTTGCTTTTGCCACGAGCTTTTGCTATGGACTCACCATTTAGAACTACTTCTATCTCAAACTCTTTTTTATGGTCAGGACCACTAGAACCTATCATATCATATATAGGTGTGACACCATGAGTTGCTTGGGTTAGCTCTTGGAGGGCAGTTTTGTAGTCTTTGGATAGAGTGTTGAGGTCTATCTTTGGGTATGTCTCTTTGAGAAGGTTGATAGTTATCTCTTGACAAGTTTTTAGTCCAGCTTCTAGATACATAGCACCTATAATTGCTTCAAAAGCATTAGATAGTAGAGATGGCTTCTCTCTACCTTCGTTGCTCTCTTCTGCAGGGGATAGATATATATATTTGCCTAGCTTCAACTGTTTGGCTAGTTTTGTAAATCCACTCTCATTGACTAGAGAGGCTCTTATCTTGGAGAGTACTCCCTCCGCTTCTTCAGGAAACTCCAAAAATAGAAACTCTCCCACTATCAAGTCTAGTACAGCATCACCCAAAAATTCTAGCCGCTCATTATTGTAAGGCTTTTTATAACTTTTGTGAGTCAAAGCCTCAATAATCAACTGCTTATCTTTGAATATATATTTTAATCTCTTCTCAAGATTAGTATAGTCACTCATTTTTATGTTATCTTTCATAGTGATGCCTTTATCCTTTCTGCTTCATCTCTAGCTAGCTCGTCACAGCGTTCATTTTCTGGGTGACCATTGTGTCCTCGTACCCAAGTGCCTCTTACTTCATGTTGGGTTGCAGCTTCTATATATGCTTCCCATAGGTCAATATTTTTTACTTTTTTGAAGCTTTTTTTTATCCAGCCCTCTAGCCACTCATTTATGGCTTTTACTACATAAGAGCTATCAGATATGACCTCTACCTTGCAAGGCTCTTTGAGTAGTCTTAGTCCTGCTATGACTCCCATGAGTTCCATTCTATTGTTTGTGGTATGTGCATCTGCACCGCAGTACTCTTTGCGTTTGCCTCTAAACTCTAGTATGCCACCGTAGCCTCCAGGACCAGGATTGCCCAAGCTAGAGCCATCAGAATATAGAGTAATCTCTTTCTTCATGTTTTACTATGTGCTCCTCTACAGTTACTGAGTTTATAGCTAGACAGCTAGGACATCGCTTGAATGAGATAGGAAAACTCTGTTTGCAACTAGAGCATAGATAAGAGAAGGAGATATCACCTCTATTCTCACCATTTGATCTAGCAGCTGCCAAAATATCAATGCTCACAATGCCACTAGATACTTTCAAATCTTTAGTACTAATCTTGTCTAGAATGCCTTTAGCAAAATATATCTTTGTTAGGCTACTACTTGTTTGGATTATATCAAAATCAAGTTGGGATTTGGGTAAATACCATAAGAGATCTAGAGACTCGCTTAGGCGGTCTTGCTGTAGATACTTCCATGCTTTTTGTGGGAGAAGCTCAAATAGTGCAGAGATAGTATGTCTATATAGCTTTGGATGTACTTTGGGGATATTTAGAAGAGCTGTCTCTTTTTCTTCTGATGATAGAGTAGTGTTTTTTTGAAGTTTTTCAAATTCCCAAAAAGCTTTTAACATATCTGTATCTTCACCTAGTATCTCCAGAGGCTCCAGAGTCTCTATAGCTTTGTCATACTCCTGCAACATCTCATAAACAACGCCTAGCTGGTAAAGTATAGCTTTGTCCCTAGGTTGTTTTGATAAAATCTCTAAAAATATAGACTCTGCACGCTCTAAAAAACCAGCTGTTAGATATATCTTCCCTAGCTGTTCTAGAAGCTCGGGACTTTTTGTATACCGTATGAGATAGAGGTATATACTGATGGTTTTGTGATACTCTCCGCTTGTCTCAAAAGCTTTTGCAAGTAGCAACATAGGTCTGTTCATACTCTCATCATAAGGCATATCCGTCTCATCAAGTACACACTGTGTACCATCAAACTTATCCAAGAACTCCATCAACTGGCTCTTTTGCCTCTGTTGCATATAGATGCTCCACCAATAAGTAACCATAGCGATAGCTAGAGTGATAAAAACAATAAGAATGATACTAAAAAGAGGATCATTATAGTGTGGTAAAAAACTATCCAAAGAAGGCCTTTATTTTTGTTGATGCAATTATATCAAATTATTTGGTATAATTTCTCTATGATTGATCAATCCTCCATAGAATCACTTAAAAGTAGTGTAGATATTGTTGATGTGCTGGGCAACTACATAGAGCTTAGAAAAGCGGGTGCCAACTATAAGGCAAATTGTCCGTTCCATGGTGAAAAAACACCAAGTTTTGTAGTGAGTCCATCCAAGCAGATATACCACTGCTTTGGTTGTGGAGTAGGGGGAGATGCCATCAAATTTGTGATGGAGACAGAGAAGATAAATTATCCAGAAGCCATAGAAAAATTGGCCTCTATGTATAATTTTTCACTGAGATATACTAAGGGAAGTAGCGATTATAGTGAGTCTAAAAGAGTACTAGAAGTACTACAAAAATGGTATAAAAATAGCCTAGATAAAAGTAGGGATTCACAAGAGTATCTTCATAATAGAGGGATAGCACAGCACTCTGTAGAGGAGTTTGGTGTAGGGTTTGTGCCTGATGGCAGCCAAGTAATGGATCATCTAAATGCTCAGCACATACCACTACCACAAGCAGTAGAAGCAGGGATTGTAGCCCAAGGTGAAGATGGTCGATATTATGCAAGGCTTTCACAGAGGATAACTTTTCCTATCTATTCGCCTAGTGGAGCACTAGTTGGCTTTGGTGGGCGTACGATGAGTAACCATCCTGCCAAATACATCAACTCTCCTCAGACAAAATTATTCAACAAATCAAGACTACTCTATGGCTATCATAGAGCAAAAGATAGTATCTATTCAAAAAAAGAGATTATTATCTGTGAGGGATACTTAGATGTCATCATGTTCCATCAAGCAGGTTTCAAAGGGGCTGTAGCTACACTAGGAACAGCACTCACTGATGAGCATTTACCACTGATTAGAAAGGGTGAACCAAAAGTCATACTAGCATATGATGGAGACAAAGCAGGGGTAGGAGCAGCACTAAAAGCTGCACGACTGCTAGGCTCTCATGGTTTTGAAGGAGGAGTAGTACTCTTCCCAAATGGTCAAGACCCAGCAGATATGATAGCTTCAGGAGATAGTGAAAAAGTAGCTGTATTATTACGAGGAGCGAAGCCTCTGATTCCTTTTGTTTTGGAGGAGATATCAGCGGTGTATGATCTAAATAACCCCAACCAAAAAGAGGCTGCATTTGCAGAGATGAAAACATATCTATCAACACTAAGCCCTATCATCAAAGATGCTTATATCCCTATAGCTGCCACTATACTAGGAGTATCCTCTACACTCTTTGGCTCACACCGTGACAACACTCATCTGAAGCAGCAGTTTATAGGTGAGAGTACAAAAGAGGATCCAGAGTGGCAAAGTATACTAAAGACATTGATAGAGAATAGTCGTCTAGTAGATGAGGTACTCAATGTACTCTCCGATGATATGGTAGGCGTGTATCAGGATACTCTAGGAGCACTTATGCGTGGTGAGCATGAGCATCCGCATATCATGAGGCTTAGTATAGATGAGAAGATACCAACTCTCAATGAAGAGGAGCTACGACGAGCACTTCTAAAGCAGTTAGAGATGTATTATCTCAAAAAGTTCAAATCTGTCATGCAAAATAGAGAGATAGCATTTGACAAAAAAGTATATATGAGAAATAAGATACAAAAAGATATCATTCCAAGAATAAAACGAGGAGAGTTAGTACCATATGAGAGCAATTTCTTTATTTAGTGGAGGGCTTGATAGTATGATTGCTATCAAGCTAATGTGTGAACAGGGTATCGATGTAACAGCACTGCATATCAAGATAGGTTTTGCAGGCACAAAAGATAGTAGCCAAGAGATGGAGAGACGAGCCAAAATAGCAGGTGCGGATTTCAAAATAGTAGATGTTCGTGAAGAGTATATTCAAAATATCCTGTTTGACCCAGTATATGGGTATGGCAAAAATTTCAATCCATGTATTGATTGTCATGGTTATATGTTTACAATAGCAAAGTCTATGATGAAAGAGCTAGGAGCTTCATTTCTAGTCACTGGTGAAGTGCTAGGTCAGAGACCTATGAGCCAGAGAGCTGATGCACTAAAGCAGGTCAGCAAACTAGCAAATGACAAAGATGACAAGCTAATCCTCCGTCCACTATCAGCAAAGCTTATGGAGCCTACTACACCAGAGATAGAGTGTTGGGTAGATAGAGAGAAGTTACTGGATATCTCAGGCAGGAGTCGTGATAGACAGCTCTCTTTGGTAGAACAGTATGGCTGGGAAGATTATCAGAGTCCAGGTGGGGGATGTCTGTTGACAGAGCCCATCTACAGTCAAAAGATTACAGAGTTTGTCAAGCATGAAGAGTTTACAGTTGATGATATAGATCTACTAAAATTTGGACGACACTTCAGACTACCTGATGGAGCCAAGCTAGTAGTAGGTAGAGAACAAGCTGATAACCAAGCCCTACAATCCCTTGACAATCCCAACTACCTACCTATAAAATTACCAGTTATAGGACCTTTCTCTCTGATACACAAGGATGCCAC
>DAOUPF010000009.1 GCA_030626265.1 Sulfurovum sp. | reverse complement strand
ACAAAATGAGTATCCATTTCATCTAGGTGTCACTGAAGCTGGAACGATATTTCATGCTACAGTCAAGTCTGCTATAGGCATAGGTACACTTCTACTAGATGGTATAGGAGATACTATGCGTGTCTCTATCACAGGTGAGCTAGAAGAGGAGATAAAGGTAGGTCGTGCGATACTCAAAGATAGTGGTAGAGTCAAAGATGGACTCAATATCATATCATGCCCAACTTGTGGGCGTATAGAGGCGGACTTGGTGAGTGCAGTAGCAGAAGTAGAGAGACGAACTGCACATATAAAAGCTCCTATGGATGTATCAGTGATGGGTTGTGTGGTCAATGCCATAGGTGAGGCTAAACATGCAGATGTAGCGATAGCATTTGGCAAAGGTAGTGGACTAGTGATGGTAAAAGGTGAGGTAGTAGCAAAATTACCAGAGGCAGAGCTAGTAGATAGATTTGTATCAGAAGTAGAGAAATTTGCAGGAGAGATGGAAGTATAATATGGAGAATATGTATAATCTAAATATAGAGAGAGCTGTGCTTTCTGCTATTATATTTGACCCTGAGATATTTGAAGATATTGCTTCTAAGCTAAAGCCTCATGACTTTTATCTACCATTTCACCAGCATATATTTGAGTCTATGGAGGAGCTTTTTGTAGAGGAGAAGCCTGTAGATGAGGAGTTTTTGCGTAAGAGACTTCATGGCAAAGGAAAGTTTGATGAGGTAGCCATGGTGGATATACTCTCCTCCAATCCCATATCCAACACAAAAGCATACCTAGAAGAGATAAAAGCCAAAGCCAACAAACGAGCACTTGTCACTCTAGCTACAGAGATAAAAAAGGTTACTATAGAGGATGACTTAGAGGCTACAGAGGTGATGAATCTAGTAGAGAAGAAGCTTTATGAGATTACTCAAGAGAGTATGAGTAATGACTTTAGAGAGTCAAGTGAAATAACACTTACTATGATGGATGAGATCAACCGCATGAAGGAGCTTGGTAACTCCAAGCTAGTAGGTGTGGATACAGGTTTTCACAATCTAAATGATAAGACTAGTGGATTTGGTAAAGGTGATCTAGTAATTATAGCTGCAAGGCCAGCGATGGGTAAAACTGCCCTGGTACTAAATATGGCTCTAAAGGCTATAGAGAGAGGTGAAGGTGTAGCATTTTTCTCTCTGGAGATGCCAGCAGAGCAGCTTATGCTTAGAGTCCTATCTGCTAAGACCTCTATCCCCTTGCAGGCATTGCGTGTAGGTGACTTGCATGATGAGCAATGGAGTCAGCTCGCAGCTGCTGTATCAGAGACTGCCAAGCAGAAGCTTTTTGTGGATGATGGAGGCTATGCTACTATACACCATGTGCGTAGTAAACTTCGCAAACTAAAAGCACAACATCCTGAGATATCTATAGCCTTTATCGATTATTTACAGCTTATGAGTGGTGAGGGTAGAGAGGGTAGACAACAAGAGATTTCTGAGATATCTAGAGGTCTCAAGCAGCTAGCCCGTGAATTACAGATGCCTATAGTAGCTCTCTCACAGCTAAATCGTGGTGTAGAGAGTAGAGATAACAAACGACCGATGCTCTCAGACCTACGTGAGTCTGGGGCTATAGAGCAGGATGCAGATATTATTCTTTTTGTATATCGTGATGATGTCTATCGTGAGGCACAAGAGAAAGAGCGAGAGATGAGAGCCAAGTCTGAAGGAAAAGAGTTCAAAACTGAGTTTTTCAAGAAATCAGAAGAGGATGCAGAGCTTATCATTGGTAAGCAGAGAAATGGACCAACTGGAACAGTAGAGCTGGTATTCCAAAAGAGATTTACTCGTTTTGTAGATGCTACTAAAAGTGAGGCATTTGAAGTCATATATGAAGAGGGTGGCGATATGGATATGCGTGAGGGGTCATTTGAGCTACCACCGATATAGCATAAACTCCTAAATATGCGGATAGAGAAGCCTAAACTATTTCTAGAGACTAGACATTTTCTGGTAGCTATGGCTCTTCTTATTCTGCTTATCATGCTAAGACTATCTTGGTCTTATCAATCATATACAAACTTTATCTCAAAACCATTTTATTATCTTAATGTTGAGGTGATAAGTTCCTACAAAAAGAGTAGAGATGGTAGGGAATATAAAGTGCTAAAGCTTCGTAGTGACGATGGCATGACTTTTTTCTCTAGTACCAATCGCAAAGAGGATTTGCAAAATAAACTCCTCAGAGTTCAGATATATCCCAATGAAAATATAAGTTTTATAGATTATCTAGGTTATTTTTATCTAAAGAGCCGTATCAAAAGTATAGAAGATGTAGAGACTACTACAAAAGATATACTATTATCGAAAGTATCCTCACAACATAAAGAAGAATCTCTAGCCTCATTTTATAATGCTATATTTTTTGCAACTCCTCTACAAAAGGAGCTTAGAGAGAAGATATCTAGCTTGGGAGTTAGCCACCTTGTTGCACTAAGTGGGTTTCATCTTAGTATATTGTGGGGACTGATATATGGTGTTTTGACCTTTTTATATAGACCGTTTCAGAGACGATATTTTCCATATCGTTATGTACTCTTTGATATGGGAGTAGTGGCTATAGTGTTACTAGGGACTTATGTATGGTTTGTAGATTTTCCTCCATCACTTGTTAGGTCATACGCTATGGTACTTGTCGGATGGGTTGTCATTTTGCTAGGTATTGAGTTGCTTAGTTTTACTTTTCTGACAACTATTGGCTTGACACTTATAGCACTGTTTCCTGCACTCTTAGTCTCACTTAGTTTTCAACTCTCTATCGCTGGAGTATTCTACATATTTCTCCTACTACAGTATAGTAAAGAGGTAAATAATTGGATAGTATCTTTTATATTTATCCCATTTGGTATATTTGTATTGATGTTACCAGTGGTACATGCTGTCTTTGGAGTGACAACATCATTTCAGCTATTGTCACCTCTATTGTCAATACTATTTATCCCATTTTATCCTTTGGTGATGTTATTGCATATATTTGGGATTGGTGATACTTTAGATTCTGTATTGATATGGATATTTAATCTGCCCAAAGGAAGTGTAGAATATCTGTTGCCATTATGGGTTGTTGCTGGGTATATTGCTTTGTCTATTTTCTCTATATGGAGTAGGAAGCTGTTTTTTATACTTATTTTTATCGCTTTTACGTATGCAGTATGGTTGTTTTATTAGAGGTTCCCTAAATACTCTCTATCTCTTCGTCTCTATCTAGCAAATTACAAAACTTCAAACCATGTAAAAATATAGCCCATGATATATATATCCATAAGAAGAAAAATAACAGAGTACTGATACTACCATATATGCTAGTATATGTTTTGTTGTGAAGAACATAAAATATAAATGCACTTTTGGATAGATACCATACTAATGAGGCTATAAATGAGCTGATAGTAGCTGCGGGGATAGATATCTTTGTATTGGGTGATAGTTGGTATGTGATATAAAACATAGCCCAAATGACTAAAAATGGTAGGAAATAAAAGATATGTATAACACTTGTGATGCTATTTTGATCTAGGTAACCCTGTATGATGGAAGAGAGATAAAATGAGCCTCCAAGCATCAGTGGAATGGCAACTAGTAGTAGAGTATAGGTCTTTATAGCAGACCATATATTTCTCTTTGGTGTACAAAATATATCATTAATTATGTAGTCATAGTTTTTGAAAAACATAAATACAGCAAATAGTATATAGACTATACCTATAGTTCCTAGCTTGTCAGAGTTTGCTATGAATGAGTTGATATATCTCATTACCTCTTTGGAGTCTGTAGGCATGAGGTTTGAGAATATAAGATGCTCTATCTTGGAGTAAACAGAGTCAAAAATAGGTAACATTGTAAAAACCCACAGCATGATAGCCATGAGTGGAATTATCGCAAACAGAGTACTCCAACTAAGACTAGAAGCGTAGTGACCTATCTTGTCATCAAATAGGTCTTTGAAGAAATCTCTAAGAAATATATAATAGTTTCGTAAAAGTATTTTAGCTTTCAATTGTTACTCTTTTATGCCAATCCCATTTTCCCAGGATTTAGTATGTTATTTGGGTCAAAAGCACTCTTGATATCTTTGAATAGTTGAAGCTCTGCATCATTAAATGCAATCCCCATATAAGGGGCTTTGCTAGTGCCTATACCATGTTCACCGCTGAGAGTTCCACCCATTTCTACTACTAGCTCAAATATCTCTTCTATGGCTTTGTGTCCATTGGCTAACTCATCTGGATTATCACCATCTAGCATGACATTGACATGTATATTTCCATCTCCTGAATGCCCAAAACATGGTACTTTTAAATCATACTGGTCACCTATAGCATAGATGCGTTTGAGAGCTTCTGGTAACATACTTCGTGGTACTGAGATATCCTCATTTAACTTTTTATTTCCAAAAATAGTGACTGATGGAGAGGCATTTCTTCTGGCATGCCAGAGCTTGTCTCTACCTGGACCCTCATCGGCTATGATGAACTCTTGGGCATGATTTTCTTTGAATGACTTATCTAGTACACTTAGCTGAAACTCTACCTCCTCTATGACATTACCATCTACATCCCCTACGAGCAGGGCACCTGCATCCTCCGGCAGCTCTATGCCCATCTTCTCTTTGAGTGCTTGGACTACTAGGCTATCCATGAACTCCATTGCCACAGGATTTGCCCCTGAGGCAAGAGATTTAAATACTGCATTCATAGCATCATCAACAGATGGAAATATACCCATGTATGCTTTGGTAAATTTTGGTTTTGGTATGAGCTTTAGAGTGATTTCAGTTGTTACTGCTAGAGTTCCTTCGCTAGCTATGAGGATACCTGCTATGTTGTATCCTGCTACATCCTTGATAGTACGTTTTCCTGCACGGATGATGTCTCCATTTGGTCGTACTGCTCTCATCGCCATGACATAGTCTTTTGTGATGCCATACTTTGCAGCACGCATGCCACCGGCATTTTCACTGACATTGCCACCTAGAGTTGAGTACTCTTCACTAGCTGGATCTGGCGGATAAAATAGCCCTACCTCTTCGGCAGCTTTTTGTAAATCCATATTGATGACTCCTGGTTGCACTACTGCTACCATATTTTCCATGTCAATCTCTAGGATCTTATTCATATGCTTCTCCATGCCTAGGATGATACCACCATTGGTAGGAAGAGCACCTCCAGTAAAGCCTGAGCCTGCACCTCGTGGTGTGATGACTATGGCATTTTCATTACAGTATTTTAAGATACTACTAACATCCTGTTCATCTCTAGGAAAGACTACAGCATCAGGCTCAAATCGTGTACGAGTCGCATCATATGAATAGGCTATGAGATGTGCTTTGTCAGTATATACATTCTCTTTACCCACGATAGAGCTTAATCTTTCAATATGTTTCTTTTCCATTGTGTAGCTCCTATTTCTTTATGCTAATTATACTTCTAAAAGCTTAATAGGGTGAATATTTAGTATAATTTTACTTCTAAAATTAAGAGGGTTGCTTTGAAATATATTTTATTATTACTATTTACAGTATCTATGCTTTTCTCTGCACAGATTACTCAGCAAAAATGGAAGAGTGGTGAGGCTTTCTCTACTTATCTAGAGAAAAATGGTATCTCTCAAAGCCTGCTCAAGAGTATACACTCTGATGACTGGCAATATCTTTCAGAAATTCAGGCAGAAGTTGTATATTATGAACTAAAAAAAGATGAAAAATTAATACAAGCATTAATCCCCGTAGGTGAAGAGATGCAGATTCATATCTTTAAAGATATAAAACTAGATAAATTCCATTTTGATATCATCCCTGTCGCATGTAGAGATATAAATGATGAAGTGTTTTTTGAAATCAATAAAAGTTTCTATCAAGATGTGAAAAACAATACTAGAAATCCAAGATTAGGTTACCTACTCAAAAAATATTATAATAAAACAGTAGACTTTCGTAAACTACAAAAGAACGATAAAGTATCATTTTTATATAGACAAAAAAGTCGCCTAGGTAGACCATATGGTTCTGCTAAGATCAAGGCTTCATTGATAAAAACTCATGGTAAAGATAGATTTATATTTACAGATAAAGATGGAGTATTTTATGATAATACAAGTAAAAGTGTTGCATATACTGTGGAGAAAAAGATAAAAGTAAACTCTGGAAGATCTTTTGTAAGACCTGTGAAAAGGATGCGGATTACTTCCAAGTTCACACATAAGAGATGGCACCCTATACTGAAACGCTATAGACCTCACCTAGGAGTGGATATAGGAGCCAAGAGAGGCACAAGAATATATGCAACGCACTCAGGTAAAGTAATATATGCAGGATGGATGGGAGGCTATGGTAAAGTAGTTAAGATTTCTCATAAGGAAGGGTATGTATCTCTCTATGCCCATCAGAGTAAATTAGCTGTAAAAAAAGGTCAATATGTCAAACGAAGGCAAGTGATAGGCTATATAGGTAGTACAGGTAGAAGTACTGGGCCTCATCTGCATTTTGGTCTCTATAAAAATAAAAAAGCAGTCAACCCTATGAAATATGTTGAAAAGAGATCTATAGGAAAAAAGAGAACAGGTATAAAAAAGATCACTAAGAATAGAGTAGTAGAGATAAAAAATGCCAAAACAAACAAGACAAAGCTGCTCAAACTTGTACAAGGTGAGCCAATAGCCTGCAAATGGGAAGCATATACCCAGCCTTATGATATGATAAGTGATAGGAGTAGATATGAAAAACCACATAACAAACTTTAGCCTCAAGCCTTTGGTAGACCCAAAATTCATCTCATATGCACTAGCTACTTATGAGCAAAATGGTATAGCCAAAGATTGGGAGGTTGTAGAGGCTCATGATAGTGTAGCTGTGCTTATATATCATAAAGAACGAGATAGCTTTGTTCTAGTCAAGCAGTTTCGACCTGCTGTATATCTCAACAATCAAGATGGTATGACAGTAGAGCTATGTGCGGGATTGGTAGACAAAGATACATCATTGGTTCAAATTACCAAAGAGGAGATACTAGAAGAGTGTGGATATGATGTCTCTGTAGAGAGTATAGAGAGAATCACAGCTTTTCATACATCTGTGGGTTTTGCAGGTAGTAAGCAGTCACTATATTATGCCCAAGTAGATAATAGTATGAGAGTATCTGATGGAGGCGGCATAGATAGTGAACTCATCGAAGTGATGGAGTTGCCTGTATCTAAAGCAGAAGCTTTTATATATGATGAGAGTATTGCTAAGACTCCTGGATTGATGTTTGCTTTTATGTGGTTTTTTAATAAAAAGAAGTAAAAGTTTGATGGTGTTTGTACCTACTTTTTTAGAAAAAGTAGGCAAAAATCGTCGTTCCTCTCGAATAGCTTCGCTTTCAAGGGCGTTCGGAACGACCTTATTTAATGGAGGGTAGGGCTAATCGTCACAATATCTCTTTAGTATACACCCATACTCCTCTATCCGTCTATCACGTAAGAATGGCCATATATCTCTAGTCTCTTTTGTTCTGTTTGAATCTATGTCAGCATACAGTATAGTCTCATTTTTATCATCAGCAGTAGCTAACATCTCTCCTTGTGCTCCACATACAAATGAGTTGCCCCAAAATCTAATCCCACTCATCACTCCAGAGCTATCTCTCTCAAAGCCTACACGGTTACATGAGATGAGAGGTATGGCATTGGCTATAGCATGAGAGCGTTGGATAGTTATCCAGCTATCTAGCTGTCTCTGTTTTTCTTCATTGCTATCCTCATCAAACCAACCAATAGCAGTAGGATAGATGAGTATATCAGCACCTTTGAGTGTCATGATTCGTGCAGCTTCTGGATACCACTGATCCCAGCAGATAAGGACTCCTAACTTTCCTATAGAAGTCTCTATAGGCTCAAATCCTATATCCCCAGGAGTAAAGTAAAACTTCTCATAAAATCCTGGATCATCAGGTATATGCATTTTGCGATATTTTCCTGCTATGCTACCATCTGATTCAAATACAACCGCAGTATTGTGATACAGCCCAGCTGCTCGTTTCTCAAAGAGAGAAGTGACTAAAACTACATGGTTTTCTTTTGCAACTTCTGACCAGAATTTGATATCCTCTTGAAAGTTATCAGCATAAGAGAAAAACTTTGTATCTTCACTTTGACAAAAGTATTCATTTTGGTGTAGCTCTTGTAGGACTATGAGCATGGCACCATTTTTTGCTGCCTCTTTTATCTTCTTCTTAGTTGCTTTTATAGTATCATTTTTATTATTATAATATTTTTGTTGTATAAGGGCTGTTTTCATGAGTATAGTGTAACGGAAAATTACTTTTTTTATCTTTATTATTTTTTTTTGTTATAATAGATAGTATCCGTAGAATATTTAAGGAGGAAAAGGATGAAAGTTGCAAGATTTATAGTATTTCTTAGTGCGATGGCTTTACTTTTTGGGATTAGTGGTTGTGGTGATTCTTCAGATGTTCCTGGTGGTTCTGGAGAAATAACAAATCCATCAGATATTGATCTTACAAAAGATATCCAAGATGGGAAAATTTCTGGATATAATAATGCTGATCCAATCGAAGATCAATATTTGGCAGTTATTAACTATTTTAGAAGTTTAAAGATTCAATGCGATTATGCTTTGGCAGTAACTGGTCCATCAGGTAGTGATATGACTTGGAATACTTTTTTAGCAGATTCAGCAGAAGAGCATAGTCAGGATATGATGCTAAGTGTTCATTACGACCATCTTGGTTCAGGTACAGGTAATGATATTACAGGGCAGACCTTTACACCATCAAGGTCTAGTACACCACATGAAAGAATTATTTATAATGGGTATCAAGGGTTGATGACTGCAGAAAACATAGCTTATGTGGGATCAACACCTAATCCTCCTTCTAGTGATGTATGGATAAAAGTTATGGAGAAATGGATGACAAGTAAAACTGGGCATTGCTCAAATATCATGTATCATAATTTAACCGAATTTGGTATGCATGAATCTCGTGCTGATGCAAATGCTACTGGTGGGTATAAGGTATATTGGACACAAAATTTTGGTAATTAGTAAACCACCTGCATAGTAGAGCAATGCAGGCTACCGCCTTGTTCTATTAGCTTTAGACAATTGATAGGGATTATTTCCCTATCTGGAAATAGCTTTTTAAATATATCTCCCACTTTTTTATCATTCTCATCACTATAGCTAGGATATATCAATGCCTTGTTTGTGATGAGAAAGTTTGCATAGGTTGAGGGTAGGCGGTTTTTGTCTTTGTCATATATAGCTCTAGTCATTGGTAGTGGGATGAGCTGATATGCTTTGCCCTCTTTTGTTCTAAACTCTTTTATTTGAAGCTCCATCTTGCATAGCTCTTCATAGTGTTCATCACTATTGTCACTGCACTTGACATATACTATTGTCTCTGGGTTTACAAATCGTGCTAGAGTATCAATGTGACTATCCGTATCATCACCTGCTAGATAACCATAGTCTAGCCATAAAATTCTCTCTACTCCTAGATAATCATTTAGATTTTTCTCTATCTCTACTTTTCTTAGTCCACTGTTTCTATTGGGGTTGCATAGACATTTGCTAGTGGTCAAGATAGTACCATGTCCATCACTCTCTATAGAACCACCTTCTAGTACAAAATCTATACTCTCCAGTGGGGTTATTCCCATATATCCTCTTTGGTATAATGCTCTGTTGACACTATTGTCAAAAGTAGCCTCAAATTTACCACCCCAACCATCAAATGTAAAGTCTAGTAGCTTTATTTGATCATCTTCTTTTATACTGATATATCCATAGTCTCGTATCCAAGTATCATTGGTAGGTATCTCTATGAATGATATATTATTTTTGGAGCAAAATAGTCCAGATATTTGGGATTGGTCTTTACATATGATATATACAGGTTGAGAATAAGCAATCGCTTGTGCTATGCGGACAAATGTGGTTAATGCTTTTTTTATATTATCATCTGCCCAGTCTGTCTCTTCATGAGGAAAAGAGAGTATAACCACTCTTTGTAGTTCCCACTCTGCAGGCATATATCTCATAAAAACTCCTCATTTCTAATAAATTTCTAATTTCTAATTTCTAATTTCTAATTTTTCACTATAATTCATACATGGCATATATTAAAATAAACAAAAAGAATTTCTTTCATAATCTTAACCAATTTGCACTAAAGACTGGCTCAGTTGACAAGATAGCCATAGTGCTAAAAGACAATGCTTATGGGCATGGTCTAGTGCTTATGGCAAAGTTAGCGTCAGAGTATGGTATAAAACAAGCAGTAGTCATCACTACAACAGAAGCAGAACAAATTAGAGATTATTTTGAGCATATATTGGTACTCAATGGCAAGCCATTTGAGGATGATAAGCTATCTTTTACTATAGCGGATATGCGTACATTAAAGAGTATAGATTGCAAGGCAGAGATAGAGCTCAAGGTGGATACTGGAATGCATCGCAATGGTATCTCTATGGATGAGCTAGGAGAAGCTCTGGAGACTATAGAGACAAAAGAGCTAAATCTTGTAGGGGTAATGACGCACTTTCGTAGTGCAGATGTTCTTAGCTCTGAGCTCTTTTGGCAACAGAAGAGCTTTGCAAAGGTTAAGAGTATAGTCTTGGATGCAGGGTATGCAAATGTGCGTTTCCATAGTCATAATTCAGCAGGAGTTTTACGATCAACTCTCTTTGATGAAGATATAGCACGGGTTGGTATAGGCTCATATGGATACAATGAGCTACCAGAGGTATATGATGATATAGTTTTGAAGCCTGTTATATCTTTGTGGGCAAAGAGAGCCTCTACTAGGGTACTAAAAAAGGGTGATAGAGTAGGATATGGTGGTGATTTTGTAGCACCTAGAGAGATGGTGGTTTCTACTTATGATTTAGGGTATGGTGATGGATGGATTAGGGGCAATAGCAAAAATCCTTATATCACAGCAGAAAATCTTCCTATCTTGGGTAGAGTCTCTATGGACTTTTTATCATTAGAGACAGATGTAGATGAGGTATGTATCATGGATGATGCTAAGATGGCAGCCAAATATTTTGATACTATTAGCTATGAGATGACTACTATGTTATCAGTCTCTCTAGATAGGATTGTGGTGTAGTAATACACCACCTACTAGGCTACAGTTAAGCTACAGTTTTACCTTGAAGTCCGAGTAGATCAGTCCTTGAAATCATATCTATAGGAATCTCTCTTCCTACTACCTTTTCACAATGACCTATATTATTTTTCAGCATAGTCATATCTTCATCTTTGGATACTACTAGTAGGTTAGCACCGCTGTCTATAGCATCTAGTAGCATAGTAGCAGCCTTGAGGCATGCCATCTCGCTGTTACTCTCAAATAGTGATTGACCTGCAAGCTTGGTTGCTTTATCAAAGGTGACCAATACCGCACCTTTATTTGTGATTTGTGAATGTGTAGCATCAATAAGGTCACTAGATAGAGCATCACCTGCATAGAATGCAATTTTTTTACCCTCTAGTGAAGTGATTTCACTCTCTTTGTATTTACGTACAAATACAGAGCTTATCTTGTCTGCAATAGAGCTACTAGGCTTATGGCTTGCTATATCTTTAAGGCTAGAAATCTCAGTACTGAAATCTTGTGCATCAAAAAGATTATT
>DAOUPF010000198.1 GCA_030626265.1 Sulfurovum sp. | reverse complement strand
ATAGGCTCTACTTTGGTGAGATAACACATAGTAGGTATATATAGGTCATTGGCTCTAGCAATCTCTAGTATAGTTTGACCAAACTGGGCTTGGCACTCTTTGCCATCTATTGTGACTGTAATCATTTTTTTACTCATATTACACCGCCACCATAGAGATATAATAACATCTCATACATCTATCAGCCTCAGCTGCTGCCTCTTCGCCTGTGAGTCCTAAGTTTACCTCTTGATTGTTATCTATTCTTTGGGCAACACTAAGTTTTTCACTCTCTTCACGAGGAAGTCCTGGCATCCAGCCTGTTATCTTCTCATTTTTATTGTAAACCCTAAGAGTATTGAGGTGATCTTCCATAATCTCATCATTAGTAAGTGTACATTTTCCACCATTATATAGATATCTAGAGATTACAGAGGCTGCTCTTTTGGCTTGACCTACTGCATTGACTATAGTCATTGGACCATATTCACAATCCCCTGCGGCAAATAGTCCATCTCTTGATGTCATATAGTCTTTACCATTACTTAGAACCGTACCCCAAGAAGTAAGCTTTATATCCCACTCCTCTGGTATCAACTGCAAGTCACAAGCTTGAGAAACAGCAGGGATTAGATAATCGCACTCTAGATCAAAATCACCATCCTCTATCTTGACTAACTGTGCTCTACCACCATCTGGATCAGGTACTAGCTCAAAAGTATTGACTTTTAGATTTGTGATATTGTCACCATTATCTTCAATCTCACCGACAGATGAGTGAAATATAAACTCAACACCCTCTTCTACTGCTTCATGATACTCTTCATAGGTAGTATTTCGGATAATTGTCTTCTCATCTCTACGATAAAGCATAGTAACTTTCTCTGCTCCCTCTCGTACGGCACAACGAACAACATCCATAGAGGTAAATCCTCCACCAACACAGACGACTTTTTTACCTTTTAGTTCATTGCTAGCAGGGCTTCCTATATCATATTTGTGCCATAAGTTTACTTTGTCAAGCATCTCAATAGCACCCCAATAACCACCCATACTTGGATTTTCATTATCAGCTCTTACCTTTTTGGATAGCCTTGCACCAAAACCAAGTAAGACTGCATCATATTCAGCATCTAGCTCTTTTAGTCTACTAGCATCTACTCTATGGTTGTTAGTGATACTCACCGCTTCCATATCAAGTACCAAATCTATATCTTTGTTGTACTTATCTATAGGCATACGATACTCTGGAACTCCAACTGCTACCTCTCCACCATTTACGGGTAGCTCTTCAAAAATATCTACTTTTATACCATCTAGTGCTAGATAGTATGCAGCAGTCAGTCCAGCTGGTCCTGCTCCTATGATAGCTACCTTTTTGCCATCATTTTTGAGTGGTTTTGGCTCTACTGGATGTAACCAGCTTAGTCCATGATCAGTCTCATAGTCAGCTCCCAGACGCTTGAGCTCCATGATGGATATCGGATTGTCAAGATTGGTTCGTCTACAGGCATCTTCACATGGATGAGGACAGACTCTACCACAAGTATGTGCTAGAGGCATAGTGATTCTAGTAGCAGCTAGAGAATCAGCAAACTGCATATCTCTAACACCCTCTATATAGCCTGGTATATCCACATGTGCTGGACATACATCTGTACATGGAGCAGTGATTTTGGCTATATAGTCTATAGACTCATTATAGTCCTTTGAGCTCTTCTGCTCTACTATACATAGGTCAAACTGCTCTTTATAATGCTCCATCAAATCAAGTATAGGCTTGGGAACTGTACGACCAATCTCACATTTGGAGGTGAGCATCATAGTCTGACTAACCTCTTGGAGATGTTCGACATCTTCAAATGTACCCTCTCCTCTAGCTATCTTGTCTAGTAGGTCAAAAAGAATTCGTCCACCCCATCTACCAGGAGCACAGCGACCACAAGCTTCTGAATACTCTTGATATTGTGCTGCATATTCAGTGGCGAGTCGAACTGCATCTATATCTTCATCAAATATTGCTACACCATCCCAGCCTATAAACGCCTTTGACTTAGTATCAGCAGTATAATCAAGTGGTAGTTTAAATGCTGACTCTTTTACCTCATCTGCACTTTTTGAACGGTTATCGACAAACTCATTTTGCCATGTAGAAAAAACTACAGCCGACACTATTTTGCCTCTTCCTCTACTGCATCTGCAACAAGTTTATCAGCCTCTTCTTTTGCCTGTCTGATTTTATCTTGTCTCTCTTTTTGCATAGCAGCATCTACTTTTTTGACAACAATAGTCCAGTCAACTTCATTAAATTTAAGTGAGTTCATCAAATCATGTCCACTCTCTTTGATAACATCTGCACTCTTTTGTATAGCAGAAAAGTCACCTATCTCAAATAAAAATATAGCGACCTCATCTACAGTAATCTCTTTTTCAACTAATTCAACCATTCTCTCATAAAAATCATCTTTTAGATGTCTTAAATCAAATCTTTTCATTTTAACCTCTCTTGCCTACGCGGCTACTCTTCGTTCCGACCGTTTCGGTTCCGAACCTAAAAAAGTAAAACTGTTTACTTTTTCTAACGCTTCTCATCGATCTACTTCACCAAAGACTATATTTGATGAGCTAATCATTGTAACTACATCTGCTAGATAAGTACCTACTAGTATCTTCTGCAAGATTCCTGTATGATAAAAGCTAGGAGCGCGACACTTGAGTCTATACGCATAAGGTTCACCCTCTGATTTGATATAGAAGCCAAGCTCACCTTTAGGAGACTCAGTAGGAACATAGACTTCACCTTTTGGTGGTCTCATACCCTGAGTTACCAACACAAAGTGTTGCATTAGAGCATAGTTTTGTGTCATTATCTCCTCTTTTGGTGCCGAGATATACTGAGGTGCATGAGCCATAATCTGTGGATCTGTCTTTTTATGCATAGGGACTAGCTGTCTGATGATTCGTATAGACTGTCTCATCTCCTCAATATGCAGCATATATCGCCCGTAACTATCTTGTCTATCACTGACGGGTACATCAAAGTCTAGTTCAGCATATAACTCATACGGCTCCTCTTTTCTCACATCGTACTGTATACCAGTACCACGAAGCATAGGACCTGTACAGCCCCAAGAAAGTGCATCTTCTTGAGATATCACACCTACATCTTCTAGACGCATTTTCCAGATTCTATTCTCTGTCAAAAGAGCTTCATAAGTGTGCTCTAGCTCATACTCTAGCTTTTCACAAAATGCCATAGCATCCATAAGCCAACCTTTTGGAAGATCTAGCGGTACTCCACCAATCCTCACTGCAGAGTGAGTAAGTCTCGCTCCACAGTAATCTTCCATCAAGTCCATAGCAAACTCACGCTCTCTAAATGCATACAAGAACACTGACATCGCTCCAACATCCAGTGCATGAGTAGCCACGAAGAACAGGTGAGATATGATACGGTTAAGCTCTAAGAGCATCGTACGAATCACCTGTGCACGACGGGGTGCTTCGATATCTAGTAGCTTCTCTACTGCCAATGCATACGCATAGTTGTTTGAAGTGGATGCTATATAGTCTAGTCTATCTGTTGTTGGCAAGAACTCATTGTATGTCATGTTCTCTGCCATTTTCTCTATACCACGGTGCAGATATCCTATATCTGGATAAGCTTTTACTACCATCTCACCATCAAGCTCTAGCATAAGTCTAAGCTGACCATGTGCAGATGGGTGTTGAGGACCGAAGTTGATGACCATAGT
>DAOUPF010000150.1 GCA_030626265.1 Sulfurovum sp. | reverse complement strand
CTTATATCTATGGACTAGCGGGTGAGAGATTTTGTGTGAGAAACTCAGGGGCTAAAGTCGTAGTAGGTGCTATCGGAGATCATGGTTGTGAGTATATGACTGGTGGACGAGTAGTCATACTAGGTGAGATTGGAAAGAACTTTGCAGCTGGTATGAGTGGAGGTATCGCTTATATCTATGATGAGCATGATAGTATATCTCAACGTATCAACCAAGAGATGGTTGACTTAGACCAGATAGAGACAGAGGAAGACTCTGCTGAGGTGCGAGCTATGATAGAGGACTATATCAAATATACAGGTTCAAGTGAAGCACAAGATATACTGGATGATTGGGAGGCTAATAGAGCCAAATTCATCAAGGTAATGCCTAGAGATTACAAACGGGTATTAGCACAAAATGCGAATAGTAAAAAAGAGGGGGAGCAGTAGTCATGGGAAAAATAACAGGATTTAAAGATTACGATAGAAAAAACTTTACACTAGCTCCAGTAGAAGAGCGTATCAAGCACTACAATGAGTTCACTACTCCTCTAGACGAAGCAGATATGGAAGACCAAGGTGCCAGATGTATGGACTGTGGTGTTCCTTTTTGCCATAGTAGCTATGGATGTCCAGTGGGCAATATCATCCCACAGTTTAATGACCAAGTCTATAGAGGACGATGGGAAGATGCATTTAGAACACTTATGAGTACAAATAACTTTCCAGAGTTTACTGGACGAGTTTGTCCAGCTCCATGTGAGAGTGCTTGTGTTTTGGGTCTGCATGAGACAGCTGTGGGTATAAAAAACATAGAGTACTCTATCATAGAAAAAGCGTATGCTGAGGGGTGGATGAAGCCTAACCTGCCAGCCGAGAGAACAGGAAAATCTATCGCTATCGTAGGTAGTGGCCCAGCAGGACTAGCAGCTGCCAATCAGCTAAACAAAGCAGGGCATACAGTCACAGTATATGAAAAAGATGCAAGGATTGGTGGATTAGTTCGCTATGGTATACCAAACTTCAAACTAGACAAAAAAAATGTAGTAGAGAGACGAGTTAACCTCATGCGTCAAGAGGGCATAGTATTTGCAACTAATGTCAATGTAGGAGTAGACCTACCTATATCTGCCTTGCAGCAGAACAACGATGCAGTCATCATCACTACAGGTGCAGGAGCTCCTAGAGACTTGCCTATAGAGGGTAGAGATGCCAACAATATCCACTTTGCGATGGAGTTTCTAGCTCAAGCTAATAGTAAAGTAGAGGGTGAGAGCTTCTCTGCAGATGAGGAGATACTAGCAGCTGGAAAAGATGTAGTAGTCATCGGTGGAGGAGATACAGGAAGTGACTGTGTAGGAAACTCTATCAGACAAGGAGCCAAAAGCGTCACTCAGATAGAGCTCATGCCAAAAGCTCCAGATGCACGCACAGAGGATATGCCATGGCCAACCTACCCTAGGATATTCAAGCTATCTACTTCGCAGGCTGAAGGCGCAGTACTGGACTTCAATGTACTATCAAAGTCATTTATCAAAGATAATGCAGGAGATGTCACAGGTATCAACTGTGTACGCATAGAGTGGGAAGGACGAGGATTCAAAGAGCTAGAGGGAACTGAGTTTGTACTAAAAGCAGACTTGATCATGCTAGCCATGGGCTTCCTAGGACCAATCCAAGATGATGTCATAGCAGAGCTAGACCTTGATACAGATGAGCGAAGCAATATCAAAACTACTGGCTTTGCTACTTCTGTGGATGGCGTATTTTCAGCAGGAGACAGCCGAAGAGGACAATCCCTAGTAGTATGGGCCATCCATGAAGGTCGTGAATGTGCTGTAGAGGTAGATGAGTTTTTGATGGAGCGTAGAAGTATGCTCAACTGTAAGAGCCGTTCGTATTGTGAATTGTAAGTCGTAGTATACTTATAAGAGGTATTTGAAATAGTGCCTCTTTAAGTTTGATGCTATATATTTCTCTTCTAAAATTTGTTATACATCTTTAATATGCTTACCAATATTTAAATAAAGAAAAATATACCAAAAAGATAATATAACGACTTCAAATAGAGTTGTTGGTATAATCTCTTGCTCTGAAAAGTTAAATTCCCAATATGCTATTAATGTGATACTAACAACAAAACTAATTAAAATATATTTATAACTCCTTAGATGCATAACTACTATATCTTTTGTATTATGAAGTATATTGATAATACCCTGAGAATGATGAAAGTAGTCAAAATAATAGGCTTAATAGTAAGTATATCAAATAAATCTATCTCAAAATTACCATTATGGTAACTATGTTATACTTCATTTATGAGAGTAATCGGAAAAAGTACACTTAGAGCATTTTATGAACAGCCTAATCATCAAGATAGTAAATCGTCATTGGAAGCATGGCATTATGAGGTGATTAAAGCTAATTGGGCAAATCCAAATGAGATAAAAGTTCAATATAAAAGTGCAAGTATTGTAGGTGACAGTAAAGTAGTATTCAATATCTATGGCAATAAATATCGCTTGATTGTCAAGATAAATTTTTTTGCAGAGATTGTCTATATTAAATTTATAGGCACTCACAAGCAGTACGATAAGATAAAAGTAGAGGAGCTATAAAATGAATATAAAACCTATAAGAGATGAAAAAGATTATGAGTTGGCTCTGAGTAGGGTAGGATTACTTATGGATGCAAAACCAAATAGTAGAGAGTTTGATGAGTTAGAGGTCTTGGCTACTCTTATAGATAATTATGAAGTCAAACACTATGCTATAGATGCACCAGACCCTATCGAAGCTATTAAGTTTAGGATGGAGCAAGAGGGGTTGATACAGAATGATTTAGTAGCTCTTTTTGGTAATAAATCTAGAGTATCTGAGGTACTAAACAGAAAGAGGAAACTAACACTTGATATGATTCGCAACTTGCATAATCAGCTCAATATTCCTTTTGAAAATCTTTTGGGGGAGTATCGACTCTCTAAGTAAATTATAAAAAAAGTTGAAAAAATAATATTAAATAGGTACAGAAAATGAAAAATGAAAACTATGAACAATTTGCGAGTGATAACTACTCAGGAATTTGTCCGGAAGTATTGGAATCTCTCCTAAAAGCAAATCAAGGTTCCTCTCCAGCATATGGAAATGACATATATACACAACAAGCAAGTGATAAAATACGTGAGATCTTTGAATGTGACTGTGAAGTATTTTTCGTCTTTAATGGTACTGCTGCAAATGCCTTGAGTCTGGCTTCGATGAGTCAGTCTTATCATAGCGTGATCTGTCATGAATTAGCCCATATCGAAACTGATGAGTGTGGTGCTCCAGAGTTTGCATCCAATGGAGCAAAACTACTTTTGGCATCAGGTGAAAATGGAAAACTAAACCCTAGCAGTATAGAAGAACTTGCGACCAAAAGAACAGATATTCACTATCCAAAACCAAAAATTATAAGCATCACACAAGCCAATGAATTAGGTGTTACTTACAGCATCAAAGAGATAGAGGCGATAAGAAAAGTAGCAAATAAGCATAGCTTGAGAATACATATGGATGGTGCAAGATTTGCCAATGCCTTGGTCTCCTTGGGTTGTACACCAGCAGAGATGACGTGGAAATCTGGTGTGGATGTATTGAGCCTTGGTGGTACAAAAAATGGTATGGCCTTTGGTGAAGCAGTTGTATTTTTTGATAAGGATCTTTCTGAAGATTTTGAGTACAGAGTCAAGCAAGCAGGGCAACTGGCATCCAAAATGAGATTTATAACTTCACAATGGTTGGGACTTCTAAAAAATGATGTTTGGCTAAAAAATGCTAGGCATGCAAACAGTATGGCAAAATATTTTGCAACCCGTCTTGAAGAGGTAGATGGTGTAAATCTACTCTGTCCAGTAGATGCCAATGAAGTCTTTTTGAAGTTAAAACCAGAAGTTGAAGTAGCATTGAAAAAACAAGGCTGGATATTTTATGCATTTATCGGGATATCACATAGATTTGTATTTTCTTGGGACTCTACAAAAGAGAGGATAGATGCACTGATAGAGGATATAAAAAGTATTGAGATTTAACACGAAATATGCAATAGAGATTACAAAGCTAGCATAGGTCATTGTATCTAGGGCATTCACAAGAAATCATCGCTTAACCTATGGGTTAAACTCAAATTTCTTGCAAACACCCTAAATGCAAGCACTAAGTACTATTTTTATAATTCTATTGCATAATCTAGGTTTAAGCAAATACCGTGATACAAAGTGTAATTTTCTCTTTGGATTAACAGGAGGCACAGTAGATTTGATTATTGGTGGAGGGTGTTTTATAGATATGACAGCTGTACGAGCTCAAGAGTTGAAAGAAATAGCCAGTATGCTTTAGGCATTTTTAAAACTATTATTTCAATAGCCAAGAGTTCTTAGCTTTTTTATAAATCTCTCCTAAAATCTAAACTACAGACACATCAAACCACATAACAACAACACGATTCAGTGTAGCCTCTTCTCTATCTTTAAAATGTTTTGTCATATCGAACTCTTTTGTGCCATGTCCCTCTTTGTACTTATCTATAAATCTGCTGTAGTCAGATTCTAGCATAGCTGTTATCTCGTAGGTGACTTTGTCTAGCTTTGTATCATAGTTAGTGATATT
>DAOUPF010000267.1 GCA_030626265.1 Sulfurovum sp. | reverse complement strand
CATATCATAGATTGTCAGTAGCCCAACGCTCACTCCTGTGAGAGCTTCCATCTCTACACCTGTTTGTCCATTTAGCTTGGCAGTGACAGTAAGTTTGAATCCTGGAAGCTCAGGCAACTCCTCTATATCAGTCTTGACTGAAGTCAGCATCAGTGGATGACACATAGGTATGAGTGTACTAGTCTGCTTGGTTCCTTGTATAGCCGCGATAACAGCTGTTTGTAAAACAGGCCCTTTTTTTGCACTATTGGCGACAACAGCATCAAATGCCTCTTGTCCTACCTCTATGACTCCACTAGCTGTGGCTACTCTTGTAGTATTGGCTTTATCAGAGACATCTACCATTTTTGGTTTATTTTGTTCATCTAGATGTGTGAGGTTCACAATATTTCCTTATATAATTTGTAGTATTTTAACATAATAGTATATAGAATAGTTTCCATATGACGACAAAATTAAAGAAATGACGATAATATACAAATAATCATTGACTTTTATCATCAAAATTGTTACAATACCGTAACAATGTAAAAGGATTATTGTGATTTATGCCTATTTGAGACAAGTATCAGATATCAATAGTTTGTCAAAGCAACAGCAGGATATTGTTTCCTACTCATTGAAGCAAGCTCTAGATATAGACAAAGAGGTTATGGAGTACTCAGGTATCAACCATGCCATAGATGAGAGAAATAAGTTTGAAGAGTTTATCCACTCTCTTAATGCTGGTGACTCTATAATAACTCAAAGTTTACTGGTGCTTAGTGGGCGAGTAGATGAGATAGTAAAAATAATCAACTGTATGCTTAGTCATGAGATTAATCTATATATAACTAGCTCAGATACTATCATAAATAGAGATACCTCTATCTGTGAAGTTTTTCCTCTGCTTGATATATTGAGTGAAGATCAAAAAGAGAAAAAAAATCCCATAGGTCGCCCAAAAGGTAGTCGCTCCTCTTCTAAATTTGATCCTTTTTGGACTCAGATTATTGCTCTTCTTAAAGAGCAGATGAGCGTAAGTGCTATTGCTAGAGAGTTGAATGTAAGCAGAAGCTCTCTAAAAGACTATATAGAATCAAGAGGAATACGAAAACTGATAGAGAAATCATGGATAGAGATTTCCCCATCACAAGAAGATATATCAAAAAAGGATACTAGTACTCTACTCATGTGTCCATTTGATAAAAAACACAATACAAAGGAAGTACAATCATGACAGAGACAGCCAAAGATCAAGTACAAAAAGAGAATCTGCAAGAGAAGAAAAATAAAAAAGATTACTTAAAAGGGTGGATTCCTTATTCTGTAAAGAGATACTGGGTATATGCAGCTATTACAATTTTTGCTCTAGTGGTGCCATGGATTAAAATAGGAGGTAATCACCTATTTTTGCTAAGTTTTGATCATAAAAAGTTTCACCTAGCAGGTATTGCATTTGATATGCAAGAGTTACTTCCTCTAGTCTTTTTGCTACTTCTTATGTTTATTGGTATCTTTGCTATGACTGCTATCGGTGGTAGAGTATGGTGTGGATGGGCTTGTCCTCAGACGATATTTAGAGTTATATATAGAGATGTTATTGAGACCAAACTTTTAGGACTGCATAAGCGTATCAAAAATAAACAGCATAAAATAGATATGAGTAAACCTGCAAACCAAGTCAAAAAGCTAATTGCTATCTTATTATGGACTATATTGTCATTTGTTGCAGCGGCTGATTTCTTGTGGTTTTTTGTCCCACCTGAAGAGTTCTTCACTTACCTCCAAAATCCTAGTGAGCATATGATGCTAGTGGGTATTTTGATAGGTGTTGCACTATTTTTGGTAGCAGATGTTGTATTTATCAAAGAGGACTTTTGTGTATTTATCTGTCCTTATAGTAGAGTACAGTCTGTACTATATGATGATGATACAGTTATGACGATTTATGATCCAAATCGTGGTGGTGATATCTATCAAGGACATGGTAATGATCGTAACAAGATATATAGTAAGAAAAAAGATCTACTAGCAGATAACCCAGCAGCAGAGTGTCTGACTTGTGAGAGTTGTGTGACTATATGTCCTACACATATAGATATCAGAAAAGGTCTACAGCTAGAGTGCATCAACTGCCTCGAGTGTGCAGATGCTTGTACCACTGTTATGGGTGCTCTTGGAAAACCTAGTCTGATTAGTTGGTCTAGTGAAAGAGAAGTAGTCAAGCAGGAGGGTAAAACTAACTTCAAGCGTCCAAAAGTATTGGCATATCTTGGTGCATTGGCTATAATCTTAGTTGCTCTTGTGATGGCTGGTGGAGCTAAAGAGAATATGCTACTAAATATCAACAAATCAACTCGTTTGTATAAAGTACTTGATGGTGGAGTGGTACAAAATGAATATTATTTCTTGTTCCAAAATACTGACAATAATAAGCATGAATACTATTTTGAAGTTCAAGGTCTAGAGGGGATAGAGATAGTACGACCAGAGAAAGCATTCCCTATGGGTGCAGGTGCAAAGAAAAAGAAAGTTGTTATCCTTCGTACAAGCAAAAGACTAGTAGAGAATAGCAAAAAAGACACTCCTCTTCCTATTACTATCAAAGCTTATGCGGTAGATGATCCAGAGAATATTGTTGTATATAGAAAGAGTGTATTTGTATATCCAAGATTGGATTTACTGAAGAAATAAGATGGTATCAGAATCGGAAGTAGAGGCTTCCGATTCAAATATTTACTTTCTAATGCCTTTTACCCAATTCTCCATAGCTTCATGAGCCTGAGGATTTGGGGCATCCATAAATGTCACAGTAAACTTATCAGCCTCTTCTACTATAGCAATACTTCTAGGTCTCACAGCAGCTAGATGAGGTATGGGTAGCTCTTTTCCAAAACAAAATACCACTATCTTTACATCTATTACTTTCTCATCCATCTCATGTACGGGAAGATTTTTTGTATGT
>DAOUPF010000188.1 GCA_030626265.1 Sulfurovum sp. | reverse complement strand
CTTTGGTGGTAGAGTGTTGATGGATGACTTTTTTCCAGCAGTTGAAGCTGCAAAAAAGGCTGGTATAAATCACTTTGAGTTTGGTGGAGGAGCACGATTTCAGAGTCTATTCTTCTATCTACAAGAGAATGCTTTTGATATGATGGATAAGTTTCGTGAGATTGTAGGACCTGAGGCAAATCTTCAGGTGCTATCACGCGGTATAAATACAGTAATGTTAGATACAGGTAGCCGTGAGATGATAGACCTATTTGCGAAAATGTTTGCAAAACATGGCACTACAACAGTACGTAACTTTGATGCACTTAATGATGTAGACAATCTAGAGTATAGTGCAAGCTGTATCAATAAACATGGTATGAACCATGAAGTAGTTGTTACTATGATGGATTTACCTCCAGGATGTAGTGGAGCACATGATGTTGCATTTTATGAAAAAACACTCAGAGGCATACTTGATAGTGGACTTTCATTTGATAGTGTAGCTTTCAAAGATGCGAGTGGTACAGCAAATCCACATAAGATTTACGAGACTATGACAATGGCAAGAAATCTTCTAGGAGCTGAGACTCACCTGCGTCTACATACACATGAGACAGCGGGGGTTAGTGTAGCTTGTTATTTAGCAGCCCTTGAGGGTGGGGCCAACGGTATAGATCTAGCAGCTTCTCCTGTAAGTGGAGGAACAAGTCAGCCTGATATCTTAACTCTTCTTCATGCTACTAAGGGTACAGACTACAATCTAGGTGATTTAAAACTTGACAAAATCTTAAAGTATGAAGATACGCTCAAAAGCTGTCTAAAAGAGTACTTCATTCCACCCGAGGCTACACAAGTAAGCCCTGTGATTCCATTCTCTCCTATGCCTGGTGGTGCATTGACTGCAAATACACAGATGATGAGAGATAGTGACAATCTAGACAGATTTGATGAAGTAATCGCAGCTATGAAAGAGGTAGTTGAGCGAGGTGGTTTTGGTACTTCAGTAACACCTGTGAGTCAATTCTACTGGCAACAGGCATATGCAAATGTGATGTTTGGACCTTGGAAGCAGATAGCTCCAGGTTATGGACGAATGGTACTTGGTCGCTTTGGTAAAACTCCAGTAGCACCAGATCCAGAGATTGTAGCTCTCGCTGCTGCAAAACTAGATCTAGAACCAACAACTGAAAATCCACTAGATATCGCTGATAGAAATGTAGAGAAATCTATAGCTCACTGGACAAAAGTCCTCGAAGATGAGAATCTAGAGACTAGTGAAGAAAATATCTTCATAGCAGCATCATGTGACAAAAAAGGTATAGCGTTCCTAAAGGGTGATGGTCCCCTGATGGTAAGAAAAGGCGAAAAAGAGTGCAATGGAGCAGATATGGCAGGAAATTATACAGTAGTAGTAGATGGTAAACAGTACAGTGTTCAGGTAGCAGAGGGTGATGCAGATATCCAAGTAAGTCCTTCAGCTGCACCAGCAGCTACGGTGGCTGATACAGCGGCACCAGTAGCAGCGGGTAAAGGTTCAGTAGAAGTAAATGCTCAAACACCAGGAAGCGTATGGAAAGTCAACAAAAAAGTTGGAGAGAGTGTAGCTGAGGGTGAAATCATAATGATACTAGAAGCTATGAAGATGGAGATTGATATTCCAGCTCCTAGTGCAGGTACAATAGCATCAATCGATGTCAATGCAAATGATTCCGTCCAAGATGGTCAACTTCTAGCTACTATATCATAAGGAAAATTATGAAGATGAAACAGATTTTCATATCGCTTTTCTTTGCTATGTTTGCATTTACTTCACTGTTGCAAGCTAGCGGAGATGTAAGCGTGTCTGATACTACTAATAAAAGTGGTACAGAGAAAAAAGTGTACGAATCTAAGCCTCTCTCTGAGCTAGCAGTTAGCTTTTGGGAGACAACAGGTATCAAAGCTATCATAGATACAAATGATGGTGAGATGACATCAGATCCTCAAGGAGCCTCAAAAGAGAGATTAATGACAGCTTTTGAGTCATCTTTGGGTCGAATTATCATGATCTTTATCACATTTATACTATTTTATCTGGCAATTGCTAAAAACTTTGAACCATTATTGTTGATACCTATAGCATTTGGAGGGCTACTGGCAAATATCCCACTAGCTCACATAGGTGGAGATCATGGTATGTTGGGTGTTATCTACAATATGGGTATACACAATGAGTTCTTCCCTCTACTTATATTTATGGGTGTAGGAGCTATGACGGACTTTGGTCCACTTCTAGGAAACCCAAAAACAGCTATTCTTGGTGCTGCAGCTCAGTTTGGTATATTTGGTTCACTCGTAGGTGCTGTTATGATAGGTTTTGACCTCCAAGATGCCTCTGCTATCTCTATCATTGGTGGAGCTGATGGACCGACATCTATATTTATAGCTAATCGCCTTGCTCCAGATATGCTTGGAGCGATAGCTGTTGCAGCATACTCATACATGGCACTAGTCCCAGTCATACAGCCTCCAATAATGAGAGCACTGACTACAAAAGAAGAGCGTCAAATAGTGATGAAAACATCAAGAAAAGTACATAGAAGAGAGAAGCTTGTATTCCCTATAGTTGTACTGATGTTATCTATCTTGATACTTCCAGAGTCTACACCGCTAATTGGTGCTTTTGCTTTTGGTAACTTTGCCAAAGAGTCAGGAGTTGTAGAGAGGTTGAGTGATACTATGCAAAACTCTCTTATTAACATAGTTACGATATTCTTAGGACTAGGAGTTGGCTCCAAACTAGCTGCTGATAAATTCTTGGTAGTTGAGACTATGGGTATTATGGCTATTGGACTATTGGCATTCTCTGCTGGTACTGCCATGGGTGTTATCATGGCAAAGGCTATGAATAGATTCTCAAAAGATCCTATCAACCCACTCATAGGAGCTGCTGGAGTATCTGCTGTACCTATGGCAGCGAGAGTTGTGAGTAAAGTAGGTGCAGAAGAGAAGCCAGGTAACATACTCTTGATGCATGCAATGGGACCAAATGTTGCAGGTGTTATTGGCTCAGCTGTGGCAGCAGGTGTGTTGCTATCTATATTCAAGTAAAAAATGATTAGTTGTATGAGCTTCCTTCTAGGGGGAAGCTTAGTATTTTAAAATGAGTTTTTCATTTCATATTTAATCAAAACATAAGAGGAAAACATGAGTACACTGACCCCTAAAGGGCTTGACAAATTAGGTTTAGAAAATATAGGAAGAGTATTCTACAATATTGATTATAATGAGCTTTTAGCTCATGAGATCAATCACAATGAGTGTAAATTATCTACATCAGGTGCAACTATATGTGATACAGGCATCTTCACCGGTAGAAGCCCAGGAGATAAATACTTTGTAGATCAAAAACCATCTAATGAACATATCGCATGGGGTGATATCAATCAGCCTATAAAAGAAGAGATATTTGATGAACTATTGGGGCATACACAAGAGCAACTATCAGGTAAAGATATCTATGTGATAGATGCTTATTGTGGTGCGAGTGAGGCTAGTAGAAGAAAAGTAAGATTTATCTCTGAAATAGCATGGCAAGCACACTTTGTTAAAAATATGTTTATTCGACCTACTGAAGATGAGTTGAGAGATTTTGTACCAGACTTTGTAGTCTATAATGGCTGTAAAGCAACAAATAAAAAGTACAAAGAGCATGGAATGAATTCTGATGTTTATGTACTCTTTAATGTAGAGAGAAATATCTCCATCATTGGTGGTACTTGGTATGGTGGTGAGATGAAAAAGGGTATTTTCTCTATGATGAACTACTGGTTGCCACTTGAAGGTAAACTCCCTATGCACTGTTCAGCAAATGTGGGTAAAGATGATGATG
>DAOUPF010000125.1 GCA_030626265.1 Sulfurovum sp. | reverse complement strand
GCTTCATCAAGCATCTCTACTTGTTTTTGTGTAAGCTTCGTCTCTAAATCTCCGGTAGTATCTATTCCATTTAATGCTTGTAACCATTTTTCATTAATCGATATTTTTTTCTCTTCTATCTCTATTAATTTTTCTCTATAGGCTCTTTCTTCTGTCATCTTTAATTCCTTATAAGTTGTAGTAAATAGTTACTTATAGTAACGAATCTAAAATGGAGACCTAAGTGGAGACCTAAGCATATTTTAGTGTTATAGTTATTTGTTTGAATGTTCTGAGAGTAAGTAAATTGGGGGTTCAAATTGGTTGCGGGAGCAAGATTTGAACTTGCGACCTTCGGGTTATGAGCCCGACGAGCTACCAAACTGCTCTATCCCGCGACAGGAAATTTTAGTCTCATCTCTAAGACTTGGAATGAGATTATATCTTGCTTTACTTAAAGAAAGATTAAATCTAATGTTGGATGGGGCAGAGGGATTCGAACCCCCGAATACCAGTACCAAAAACTGGTGCCTTACCGCTTGGCCATGCCCCAACAGTATAAGCATGTATCGCTTATGTGGACGGCATTATATCTCAAAACATCTTACTTGTCAAGAGTTATTTAATATTATTGAAAATAATATACATTTTGATAGAATTTGTAGGGTATAATGCAATAAATATTTCAAGAATCTAACTAAAAGGCACAAAAACATGTCAATAGAAGCTATAAAACGAGTAGAGAAAGCTATAGAAGAGATAAAAAGAGGCAAGATGGTCATCATGATGGATGATGAAAACCGTGAGAATGAAGGTGATCTAGTATATGCCGCTACATTTTCTACGCCCCAGATGGTAAACTTCATGGCAAAAGAAGCCAGAGGACTTATCTGTACGCCTGTGCAAAAGAAGCTAGCAAAGAGCCTAGACCTCATGCCAATGGTCAGCAATAACATATCCAACCATGAAACAGCATTTACTGTGTCCATAGACTCTACAACCGCTTCAACTGGCATATCAGCAGCAGAGAGAGATGACTGTATATGTAAGCTTGCCAACCCTCAAACTATAAGCACTGATTTTGTGCGTCCTGGGCATATATTTCCACTCATTGCCAAGGATGGTGGTGTACTAGTGCGTACAGGACATACTGAAGGATCTGTAGATATCTGTAAGCTCGCAGGTCTAGCACCCATAGCAGTCATATGTGAAATCATCAAAGATGACGGAGAGATGGCACGAATGGATGATCTAGAGATATTTGCCCTAGATCACGATATGTCTATCGTATATATTTCAGATATCGTAGAGTACCGCTTGGCAAATGAACAACTAGTAACGCGTATCAGTGAAGAGAAGATAGAGTTTAGAGGTACAAAAGTAGAGAAGATCACCTATAGTGACCATCTAGATAGAATTCATACAGTCATACAGTTTTATAAATCTCACAAGACTGCAAATGTGAAATTTCACAATATAGGTATAGATATAGATCTAGTACTGGATGACAAACGATATGATGCCTTGAATAACTCTATAGAGTACCTCAAGCTCAACGGTGGGGTTTTGGTATTCTTAGATACAAAAACTATATCAAAAGAGCAGGCTAGAGAGTTTGGTGTAGGTGCACAGATACTAAAAGACATAGGTATCAAAAATATCAACCTACTCACTACTAACAAAGATACAGAGTTTGTAGGACTTGGTGGATTTGGACTGAATGTTTCTGAAAAAGTAGTAGTTATATAAAATCATGAGACTCATAGCTCTGCTGTTTGCAGCCATATCACTACATGCACATGTAGATGAGGCTGTACTCATAGATTTTGAGAAGAAGTGTATGGGTTGTCATAAGGCTTATGAGAAAAATGATCTAGCCCCTCCTATAGTAGCAATCCAGCAAGTCCATATGAGACTATCTGACAACAACATGACTTTAGCAATGCAGAGCATCATGACTTTCCTAAAAACTCCAAATGAAGAAACTGCCCTAATGAAACCTGCAATAGAGCTCTAGAGACTAATGCCAAAGTTTGACCTCAATGATACTGAGATAGAAAACTTTTCAGAAGTAATAATTGATACGGAGTTTGATATGCCAGATTGGTTTAATGAACATTATAAGTCACATGAATTGGAGAAAAAGTAGCTTTATAGATTAATCTCCAAACAGATAACTCTTATCCTTTACCTCTACATTTGGTGGTATCTTTGACTCTTCAAATAGCCTGTAGCCAACTTGTAAATTCTCCCAAAATTTGTACCATTTATCCTCTCGATACTCTCTCATAGTCTCATCACTCATGCGAAATGGAAATATATGTACACGCACAAATCTCTGACCTTGATTTAGTGCCTCTTCTACTAGCTCATATATCTCTTCTATCTTGTTATCTGTCATGGCATAACAGCCTATAGAGGCACATGAGCCATGTACCATAATGAAACTTCCTGTTCTGCTATGTGCTCTGTCGTATTTATTTGGATAGCCTATGTTAAATGCTAGATGATAGTTGCTATTGGGGTTGAGCTGTCGTTTTTTGACATAGTAAAACCCTTCTGGACTCTGCTCGTCCCCCTCTTTTAGCTTTGGTCCCAAATCACCTGAGTAGGCACAGATAGGATAAGTCTGTATAAGGCTAAATTTCTCTCCACTCTTCATCCACATCTCAAGCTCTGCCTCTTTTTTAAAGATTCTAACAAACACCGCATCACCCATCTTGCCACTGATAAGCTCTATACTCTCAGATAATGAGTTTTGTATGATTTCAGGCTTTGTATATTTATCTACTATGTCAGATATAATTGGTGGTATCCAGTTAGTCTTTTCATCTATTTCGGATATTTTTTCTGTTTTTGCCTCTTGTTGGCTAACTATAGGTTCTGTCTTTTTAGTTGGTATTGTTTTTTGAGTAGTGGCTTTCTTATCTTTAACCTCTATGATTACTTTGTAGAGTAATAAAATAGCAATCGCTGAGATAAAGATTATCACTAATGCTTTGAACATTTACACCTCTATAACTAATGCATTGGCACAAGTATATGCTGATGAAAATGCCCACTGAAAGTTGTATCCACCAAGCTCACCAGTCACATCCAATACCTCACCTATGAAGTATAGATTTGGCTCTATAGTACTCATCATAGTATCTGAGCTCATCTCATCTGTACTTACTCCCCCTCGTGTCACCTCTGCTTTGCTATATCCAAATGTACCTGCTGGTGCGAAGCTATACTCTTGCAATGATTTTAGGTTTTCTATATCATCAGGAGATAACCTATTGGCAGGTTTATCTACTATTTTGAGATACTCTAGAAACGTTTTTGCTGCTCTTTTAGGCATAGGCAGTAGTGTTGATATCTGCTTTTTACTACCTCTAAGACTTTTCCAAGAGAAGTCTGGCAAAAAGTCTATAGTTATCTTGCCTTTTTTCCAATACAAAGATGTATTTAGTATAGCTGGCCCACTGATGCCCTTGTGGGCAAATAGTAGACTTCCTCTGATACTTTTATCCTCAATCCCAACTTCTACTTCTACTGACACTCCACTAAGCTCTTTGAAGAAGAACTGCTCAGGCTGGAGAGTAAACCCCACCAATGCAGGTGATAGCGTAGTAACTGTATGCCCAAAGGATTTGGCTATATCATGACCGATCCCAGAAGCGCCAATCCTTGGATAGCTAAGTCCTCCAGAGGCCACTATAAGATGCTCTGCTATATAAGTACCACGGCTAGTCTCGACTATAAACTTGCCATCCTTTTTATATACATTTTTAACCTGAGTATTTGGAGATAAATCTACTCCTTGTATCTCCCTATGGAAAAGGGCTGTTACTTCATCTGCGCTTTTCACACAAAAGTACTGCCCACTCTTTCTCACTACTGGATGCACCCCTCTCTTTGCAAACCATGATAGTGTCTGAGCTTGATCAAAACGACCCAATACATCAGAAACAAATGATCTCTCACCTAAGTAGTTACTACTATCTACAGATTCATTGGTAAGATTACATTTGCCACCACCAGATATAGATATCTTGGCTCCTACACTTCTACCTGCATCTATCAGTAGTATCTGTTGTTTCTCTTTTAGCAGTGAAGCCAACATCAATCCTGATGCCCCTGCTCCAATAATAATATGTTTATATTCTCTTTTCATATCGCAAGTATATCTATAATCTCTGTAATTTCTTCAATCCCTCTTTGACTAGTGTAGCTGTATCACCACTACATCCACTCAAGGCTTTTTGTATCATAGCTCTTTTGAACCCTAGACTCTCTAGTGCCATGACTGCCTCAACACTAGATGCCACTGCTCCATCATCTTCACCATCTACGATAAAGTCTGCCAGCTCTACTAGTATGCGACTAGCGGCTTTTGGACCAATCCCAGGCACACGCTTCAGCATACTCACATCTTTGGATGCGACTACTTTGGCAAAAGTGCTTGGGGTAAATGTGGAGCATATGGCTAGCCCTACTTTTGGTCCTACTCCATTTATCTTGATAACAGTATCAAACATTTTTTTCTCATTATTGTCCACAAATCCAAAAAGTAGATTGGCATCCTCACGAATGACTTGAGTCACAAATAGCTTTACCTTGTCCTCGTTTATAGAATTTGATGTATTGATAGACACCATTACTTCATGTATAATTCCACTAACATTTATATGCACAAATGTCGGATCTTTGCGTTCTATAGTACCCTCTATACCTACTATCATCTTCTAGCCTTTGAAATATTTGTCATAGTATATCAAGTGTTTCTCTATAAATGTAAAAATATGTCAAATTGTCATGTTTTTATCTCATATCAACATTACGCTAAAATACTATCCAAACAACTATCAATAAAAACAACAAAGAGACATATGCGACTAAAATCCATCTTTACTAACAGCTTCGGTATCCTGTTCTCTCGTATTGCTGGACTGATTCGTACTATGTTACTAGCTTCAGTACTAGGGCAGTCTGTATATAGTGATATGTTTTTGGTCGCCTTTAAGCTTCCTAATCTTTTTCGTCGTATATTTGCTGAGGGGGCATTTGTACAGGCATTTATGCCCTCTTTTGTCGCATCGAAAAACAAAGGTGTCTTTGCTATAGCTACTTTTAGACGTTTTCTACTTTTCATAGTCGCTGCTTCTATGATAGTGAGCTTCTTCCCTGAGTTTTTTACTACACTCATTGC
>DAOUPF010000004.1 GCA_030626265.1 Sulfurovum sp. | reverse complement strand
TCATTATTCCATTTAAGTCTATAATTACTTTCTCTATTTCTCCCTTTACTAGAAGATAACGTTAGTTTAAATTTAAAATTATAAATTTGTCTTCCTAATTCTTTCGGAGAAGTATACTTTATGTCTATTTCCCATTTTTTATTATTTTTAACATGTTGATCTAATATTTCATTACCCCATGTCTTAACATAATAAGAAGGAAGACTAATCATTAAGTCATTTATAAACATTGACTTATGTATATCTAAAGGAAAAAAATCTGGAGATAATTTTATTGACTGTACTCTATTTTTTCTCATATCCATTATATATCCTAATTAATAGTTTTATTATTTAATTTCTTCTAAAAGTACTTTACCAATTCTCTCAACAATCCCAATAACCAAAGCATTACCCATTAAAAAAGCTCTTTTTGTATCTAATACGCCTTCTGTGTGCTTATCTGGAAACATATTTAATCTTTCTAATTCTATTGGAGTTAATCGTCTATACTTACCATTTACATAAACAACATGTTTAAATCGCGAAGGACTTGCTCCACCTTCACCAGTAATAATAGTTCGTGAAGCTCTATCTAATCCATCAGGAAAACTCATTTTTCCTTCACTATATTTATAGGTATGTCCTGTAGTTTTATTTACTCTATCAAAAGACTTAGCCCCTTTTTGGTACTGCCACTTTTCAAGTTCTTTTTTATTTATATAAAATTCTTTTGATACACTTTTTTCATCTATAAGAATATCTCCCAAAGTAATAAATTTACCCTTATAATCAGAAGTTATTCTAGATGTATGATATACGCCATTAATCATATATCCACTTTCCCAAAAAGCATTTTTCTTAGGTGTATCAATATTGAAATTTTCTGTAATATTTACCAAATCATCACTAAGTTTATTGGAGACAATAACATCTGTAGCTATAGCTTGTATAGGGAATGTTTTTGCAAGTAAAGACTTATTATTAAATACATCATTTACTTTAGACTTTTGTAAAGCTTTATATAGTTTTGTACCTTTTTTATATGCCAAGATAAATACACGCTTTCTGCGTTGTGGCATACCATACTCACTAGCATCAATCACACGCCATTCTACTGCATAACCAAGTGAATTTAATGATGATAAGATAATTGCGAAATCACGACCTCTTTGAAAAGCTGGAGACTTCAAGAGTCTATCAACATTCTCTAAAATAAGATATTTGGGTGCTTTTGATTTTTTTTGCGAAAGAATACGATATATATCCCACCAAAGTACACCTTTTTTACCTACTATGCCATGAGCATTTTTAAGTGAACTAGCAACAGAATAGTCTTGGCAAGGAAAACCCCCAACGAGTAAATCATGCTCAGGTATATCTTTTACTTTTACTTTTGAAATATCTTGATTTGAATGATTGTCAAAACCAAACCTTGCCATATATACATCAGAAGCATGTTGTACCTTAGTTGACGGCTCCCACTGGTTACTCCAAACAACATCAAATTGTTTACTACTATTTGAAGCTCTTTCAAGTCCAAGCCTAAATCCACCAACACCTGCAAATAATTCTATTGTTCTCAAATATATACTTGTATTCGAAATCATAGACTTATTCATAGGTACTCCAATACTTTTATAATTAAAAAGATTATGTGCTGTCATTATACCACCCTTTGATACTAATATCAAATTATGACATATTGAAATTTTATTATCTTTAATCTACTAATAATATGTCAAATTGTCATACTTTTAAGTAATTAAGATAGATAACTCATATTCTGAGCCGTTTAAATTGACTAATCGGCTCATTTTATAAACTCTTACTTCTCAACCCTCATCATAGCAATATCTCCATAAACCACATCAAGCTTTCCAAGCTCTTTTATGGCTTCTTGCATTTTGCTCTCTTTGCAGTGATGTGTTGTAAATAGGAGTTTTGCTTTCTCCTCATTCTCTATAGGTTTTTGGAGCATTTCTTCTATAGAGATACCAAAATTGCCCAGTGTAGATGTGATAGTCGCTAGTACTCCGCTTTGGTCGTTTACATCTAGTCTTAGGTAGTATTGGGTGACTATATCATCAGAGCTTAATAGCTTTAAGCCCTTCTCTAAACCTTTTTTATATCCAAGCATAGGACCTTGATTGCCTCGTACTATATCTACTATATCTGCAATCACAGCAGAAGCTGTAGCGTCTCCACCAGCACCAGGACCATAATACATAGTCTCACCTACACGGTCACCTACTATAGTCACTGCATTCATCACACCATCTACTTTGGCTATCATACTCTCACTTGGTATCATAGTTGCGTGTACTCTTAGCTCTACACCATTGCCTACTTTTTTAGCAATTCCTAGTAGTTTTATCTCATATCCAAACTCTTTAGCAAAAGCCACATCTGTTTGGGTGATATTTTCTATGCCCTCTATGAGGATATCTTCTGGTTTTGCATCTAGCCCATATGCTATGGAAGCCAGTATCAGTAGCTTGTGAGAGGCATCAAAGCCACCCACATCAAAAGTCGGATCAGCTTCTGCATAGCCTAGTTCTTGTGCCTCTTTTAGTATCTGGTCATACTGAGCACCCTCATTTATCATCTTTGTGAGCATATAGTTACATGTACCATTCATGATGCCTTGTATAGACTCTATATGATTGGCACTTAGACCACTACGTAGTGCTCCAATGACAGGAATCCCACCTGCTGTACTCGCCTCATACATCAGAGGTATATCACCTGCTATCTCTTGTAGCTCATAGCGGTGATACGCTAGTAGTGCTTTATTGGCTGTGACTACTGCTTTGCCATTCTCTAGTGCTCTTTTGACTAGTTCATATGGCTTCTCTACTCCACCCATAAGCTCTACTACAATATCTATCTCTGGATCATCTACTACATCTAGAGGGTTATCACTTAGCTGGATAGATACGCCTCTATCTTTGCTTAGATTTTGTACTACCCCAGATTTGGCTACTATCTTTTTGCCCGCTCGTGCTTCTATGATATCAGCATTTTCTGCTAGTATATTGGCAACACTTGCACCTACTGTACCTACACCCAAGATCCCTATATTTACCATTTTATTTTTCCAGCTTCCAAGTCTTTGAGGAACTTTTTGATATTTTTTGCTGCTTGACGGATACGCTTTTCATTCTCTATGAGAGCTATACGGACATACTCATCTCCATACTTACCAAATCCAATCCCTGGACTTACAGCCACACCAGCATGAATAAGAAGCTGCTTGGCAAACTCCAGTGATCCCATATCTCGTGCTACTTCTGGTATCTTTCCCCAGATGAACATAGAGGCATTTGGCTTGGCTAGTCTCCATCCTGCATTGGTAAAAGACTCTATCATCACATCTCGTCTCTTTTTATATCTAGGTATTATCTGTTCATCTGGTACATAGCCATGCTCATCAAGTGCTACAGTTGCAGCTACTTGAATAGGCGTAAACATACCATAGTCAAGCCATGATTTGATACTCTGCAAGGCCCCTATGAGCTTCTTGTTTCCTACTATGAAGCCTACTCTCCAGCCTGCCATATTGTAGCTTTTAGATAGTGTATATGACTCTACTGCTACCTCTTTTGCACCCTCTACCTCCATGATAGATGGAGTCTTGTATCCCTCAAATGTGATATCTGCATAAGCAATATCAGATATGATATAAAATCTCTTCTCTTTTGCTAGAGTCACAAGCCTCTCATAAAACTCTGGAGTCACTGTAGCTGTACTAGGATTGTGAGGGAAGTTGACTACTAAAAACTTGGCTCTAGGGATAGAGTTATCTAGGTGATCCTCTACATCTGCTAAGAACCTATCTTCATCTACTTTAAATGTCTCCTCATCAAAAATCAACTGCATTTTCTCAACATTTGCACCTGCTAGTATAAATGCTTGAGAGTGGATAGGATATGTAGGATCTGGCACTATCGCTACATCACCTGGGTTGGAGATTGCCTGTACTAGGTGTACATAACCCTCTTTGCTTCCCATTGTTGCTATCACTTCAGTATCTGGATCGAGCTCTACGTTATACTTTCTCTTGTACCAATTTGCCATCGCAAGGCGAAGCTTGTATATACCTTTACTAGCACTATAGCCATGTGTCTTGTCTCTTTGAGCTGTCTCACATAGCTTGTCTATGATAGGCTGTGGAGTTCTAGCATCTGGATTTCCCATAGAAAAATCTATGATATCCTCACCTGCTCTTCTAGCAGCCATCTTGATCTCATTTATCTCTGCAAATATATACTTGGGTAATCTATTTATCTTATCAAACTGTATCTCTTCAAACATTATTTATTCCTACCATACCTTACTTTTATTTAATTTCTGAAACTCTTCTTGAGATATAGATTTAACTGTACCCTTCCTAATCAAAAAGTACTTTTTAGATCTATTTTCTGTCTCTATCTCTTTGCCATTTATCTTAAAACTAATACCGCCATGACCAGCAACCATAATCCATTTACCTTTAGATGTATCAAAACTGATATCCTCTTCCACTACCTTGGATTCTCTTTTCATATTATCTAGATTGGTATAACCTATCCATACCTTTTTTAGTGGATGCATAATAACTGTTTTTTTATCTGCTACTATCTTAATAACAGGTTCCACTTCTTTGGGCACTACTTCGTCACTGTTTTCACTAGCGATAGATGGAACCTCTGTAGCAAGGCTATCACCATCATTTGTATTTTCATTTACATCGCTATTTTTATCAGTAAGCTTTATGATATCATTGCCCATTATACTCTCTATACTAAAAGGATCATCAGAGATATCTTGAGCCTCTTCTTGTGCTATGATCTCTTGTTGCTCTTCTTTGGCTTCACGAATAATCTTCTCTTCATTGATAGAATCATTTGTCTCTGTCTCTGTCTCCTGAGTATCAGAACTTGATTTAGTATCACTAGGTTTATCACTACTAGTGTCTTGTTCTGCCCATACTCCACTATCTGCTACCGAAGAGTTGTCATCATCTACTATAGTATTACTATCGCCTAGCCACTCTTCTGCTTGTGCGATGATTTTACCTATAAAGTCATCGTTACTACTGTTCTCGATTAGTGTAACATTGTTATCTACTGTTTCATTGTTATCTACAAAAAAATACCATGCACCATATCCAAGAGCAAAAAGCAATATTAAAATTAACAACTTTGACAGCCATCCACTTCCTGAATCTAGATTTTCAGGAATGCTTATAACTAAATTGGTATCAATTTTTTCATCATGATAAGATGAGAAATACTCGCTACACTCTTTTCTAAGTGAATTCAATTCTAGATTAAACTCTCTCTCAAGTATAGAGATAAACCCCTGTGCTTTCACCTTCTTCATTGTAGAGAAGTCATGAGCTACAAGTTTTTCTATATTTTCAACTGAGATACGCGTTCTTTTAGCAATGGTCTTTATACTATTTTCTTCTATAACTTCATTTAGTTGCATAATTCATCCTATGTATCATTATTGCTGCTGCCGCAGAGACATTGAGCGAGTCAAAGTCTCTCTTCATAGTTATGGATAGTGTATGGTCTAGTTTGGATCGTGCTTTCTTCGACAAGCCTTTTCCTTCACTACCAAGTACTAATACTCTTTTGGGAGCATATGAGATATCTTCTACTGGCTTACCTTCCATAGAGGCACCATAACTTACAAAGCCTACTTGAGACAGTTCATTCAGAACATCCAGTATATTGTGCTTTACCATAAAAGGCATATCTAGTAAAGCCCCAGAGCTTGTACGAGCAATAGCAGCAAAGTGGAGCTGTTTTACTCCTGTAGCGATGATACCATCTACTCCTAGTGAATACGCCGTTCTGACTATGGCTCCTATATTGCCTACATCTGTCAAGCCATCTAAGATGATGATAAAATCACCCATCTTAATCTGCTCTAGAGTAGTAGTCTTATACTCTGCCATCTCTACCAAAAGACCTTGGTGGTTGCCACCTTTACTCATAGCTTGTGCCCACTGGTTTTCTAGGAACTTTATTTTTGAGTGATATTGATTGAAGATAGGCTGTGGGAGTATCCCCTTTTTGGCAACATATACTGTCTCTATCTTCTCTTCATATTTTTGCAATGCATGCAGGCATACCTGCTTTCCATAAATTATCATGTAAAGATTTTACCTAAAATTAGCTTGATTTTTGTGGCACACCAATTTCTAATTTCTAATTTCTAATTTCTAATTAACTCTTCATAGCACTCTTTTACGCTCTTATCACTAAGTCTTGAGAGTAGTTTTGCTTTGGGTTTTGGTGGTATATCAAATGCAAATACCTCATCAAAAGATAGAGTTTTAGCGATATCTTGCATTGCTCTTATGACAACTACCCACTCTCCTCTAATCTCTTGACTTTGGAGTATTTCATCTATCTCAGTAGCAGTTCCACGATAGTATCTCTGAAACTTTTTACTAATCTCTTTTGCGAGAAAAAGCTCACGACTACCATCTATAGCTACTATCTGTTCTAGCAACTTCAACAGTCTATGAGGTGACTCATATAGCACTGTACTATAGCTACTATTCATAGCTTCACTTAGTGCCGAGTTTCTATCAGCACCTTTGTGTGGCAAAAAACCAAAAAATAGAAACTTGCCCTCTTCAAAACCACTAGCGGCATAAGCTGTAGTTACTGCTGATGCACCAGGTAGTACATCATATGCTATCTCTTCTCTCTGACAATACTCTACTAATATCTGCCCAGGATCAGAGATGACTGGCATACCTGCATCACTGACATATACTACCTCTTTCTCTTCCAAAGAGTCTGCTATTTGAGTCAGTCTCTCCTCACCATTATGCTCATTAAATGACAAAAACTCTGCATCAGGATACACCATATCAAATCGCTCTTCTAACAGTCTCAAGAGCCTTTTAGTATGGCGTGTATCTTCACAAAGAAAAAGTTCTGTCTTTTCAAAACACTTTATAGCACGAATAGTTATGTCTTGTGGGTTTCCGATGGGGGTAGGGATAAATGTAAGCATTGTTTGTATCTAAACTAGGGTCAGGTATCAAATATCCAATCTACCAAAGGGTAGAATTGGATATAAACATAGAGATACTCTATGAAAGTTTATACTTCTTCTTAAACTTATCAACACGGCCAGCCGCATCAACAATCTTCTCAGATCCAGTAAAGAATGGGTGACACTCATTACAAATATCGATTGAAAGCTCTGCCTTGTTAGACTTTACTTCAAAGCTGTTTCCACATGCACAATTAACTTGACACTCTACATAGTCAGGATGAATTTCTTTTCTCATTTTGAGACCTTTTAGTTTGATTATGATGGATAACTAATCCATTCTAGCATAACGCTCTTCCATATCCATATGAACAGGGTCGCTGCAACACTCTACGGTGAGACAGCTAAATAGTCTGGGATTATACCCAAAAAGTATTAAAAAGTCACATTTTTATCTATTCACTTCCTAAGACTTATATCACTTTATTTTCAAGCTAGTTCAAACCAAACCTATCTACCGAATAAATATTAACACTATAATTACCCTCAGCTGAAGTTTTACTAATAATATCCCCATTTATATTGATATCTAAATAATCGACCTAATAGTAAATTTCGGGTGTTTAATTATTAATTTTTCTTATTTTGAACCAAATAATCATCGACCATTTTTAGCTTGAGAGACTTATTTAATCCTCTATAAATTTTAATCAACATTTTCATAGGAGAGAATACGCCACCATCTAAAGAATTACCTTTTAGGGTCAGGTGAGAAAAACCAACTTATACTTTTGTTTTAGTAATTTCAGAGCTGTTATTTTTATATAAAAGTATGTTTTCATCACCAGACCCTAAGCTTAACTGAACATTGAGCATCCTTTTATGAATGGTTGGTTTTTATTATATTGTAGATTTATGGGGTGGGACTGAAATTAACTATAATCACAATATTGCACTAACAAAAAGAAACAAACCAAATCCACCCACACCCACATTCCCCTTTTAGGGTCAGGTGAAGAAAACAAACTTATACTTTTGTTTTCGTGATTTCAGGGCTGTTATTTTTATATAAAAGTTTGTTTTCTTCACCAGACCCTAAGCTTTAAAATAAGATAAAGTGATAATTCAGACCCCCGTTTTTACCATCAAGTCATATTTCGAGACAACCCTATAGTAGTAACATAGATGAGACTGCACAGACTGCACTCTCACTCTTTAGTATCAGAGGTGTATCAAGACCCACTATATTAGTCTTGGTAAAAAGTGCCTCTTCCTCTGGACTTAGCCCACCCTCACAGCCTATTATTATGGTCTGGATATCACTCTCTACATTTAGTTTAGTCTCAGAAAAATTTAGTAGATGACTTTGAGGGTAAGTAGCTAAGAACTCTTCTAAACTAGAGATAACTTCAAACTCCATCATTTCGCTTCGTCCGCACTGCTGTGATGAGTTGAGAGTAATCTTTTGTAATCTTTCAAAGTCTAGTTTGAACTGTTTTTGGCTTCTTGCACAGTAGATAAATGAAATACGTGCAACTCCCATCTCATTGAGTGATGGCAGTACCTTCTCTATACTTTTAGGGTCTATCATACACCAGCCTATATGCAGATGTCTTTTGGGCATGACTGTATGCTCTTTATACTCTATGAGTCTGAGTGTTACCTCTTTTTTATCAAGTGCTTCGATATTATAACTATATAGATTGTTATCAGATAGGTTTCTTAGATAGATAGTCTCACCTATCTTGTGACGGCGGACTTTGAAGATATAACGATGAGCATCACCTCGTAGCTCTATAGTGCTCTCTAATGCATCTACATGATATAGATACTGCATGTGTGATAGGCTACCTATATCTTGATAGCTATGACAGTAACAGCAGCTATGATGGCTATCTCGATGAGTAGGATTATGCTTGAGAACTTGATGGCATCTCCTCCACTCATCCATATGCGTCTAGACTTGATACTACGGTATCCATCCAGCAAGCCCAATGCCACAGAAGCGGCAATCATGATTATCACTGAGATGGTCAACTCTCTGAGAGTGAACATAAATACGATCAATCCTGTAAAAATACCCATAGACCACAATGCCCAAAAAGTAAAATATCCTATTCGTGACCAAAATACCATTTTTTCGATACTCTGCTTGAGCAAAAAAGGCAATATAAGGTTCATACACACAACAAATAAAAAGGCTTCTATCACATGGCGGTGGTATGCCATCATCTCATTTAACATATAGCTCTCCAGATTAATAATTTTGAGATTATACCCAAATGATTAAAATTTCTTCTTCAAGTCTCCATTATAGACTATATCTCTCACATCTAGTGTATCATCATGTAGCATAGCTGGGACTGGGTCTGCTGCTTCTAGTTTTTCTATCTCATCACTGAGCATATCCTCTTGGTAAGTCTGCATCATATCTGCAGCAATCACTCTAGGCATTGCTTGGATGGCAGTTAGTTTTTTAATCTCTTCACTGACATCTTCACCCTCTATAGTGACTATTATCTTGCCCTTAAGCTTATCTCCAAAGTGATAATCACATAAATCACTATTTTTTAAAAGTTCAACTAATTTATCATAATTATCTCTATTTACCTGTACTACTATACTTGATATATTCATTTTATTTTCCTATTTTATATTTTATTTTAACTTCCACAGCATAACAGTATCATCTTCACTAGCTGATACTATCGTATCTTCATCTAAAAAGATTATAGCATTGAGTGTACTCTTTTGACCTTTTAGTGTAGCTATCTTGGATTTACTAGAAGTCTTAAATACCATGATGTTATTCTCTTCATCCATAGAAAATGCCACTCTCTTGGCACTAGGGCTAAGTCCTGTAGCATAGATGAGAAAGTCAGCCTCTATAAACTTTCCTCTGCCTGTAGAGACATCATATATAGAGCCTCTTCTATCTTGTCCTGCACCTGATACTATGCCATTTTGGAAAGCTACTTTGTAAGTATTGTCTAGATTTATGCCTTTTAGTTCTCCTAAGATTTTGCCACTCTTTACCTCCAATATAGAGATAACACCACTCTCACATCCAAATACAGCTTTTGTTTTCTCTGCATTTAGCGCAAAATCTGAAAATTTAGATGGAGTTAACTGTACTCTATATAACTCTTTTTTACTCTTGATATCAAATAGTGATGCTTCATTGCCAAGATAACCAAATAAAATATGATCTCTGTCTAAAAAACGTACCTTTACTAAAACCTTTTTATCTTCATGAGATATAAGCTTTGTCGTGATATTGTTCTCATGTAACCAGATATTGGCATACCCCCCTATCCCACTATCAGTCAACATGATAAATCTACCATCAAAAAAGTCTAGACTTGATACTCTAGTAGGGATTACATCTCCTGTAAAATCTTTTATATCTGGGAACTTAACTTCTTTTGTAAATTTCTCTGTTTTATAATTATAAACTTGCATCTTGCCATTATCAGTTCCTATATATAGATTATCACCTTGTGCTACAATATCTTTAGCCAATCCATCTACTGCTATCTTTTGAGTAGGTGTTATGACTACAGCTGCTTGCACATACAAAATGCTTAGAAAAACTAATATAAATATACGCATTACGATACAATCTCCTCCATAGAATCAAATATAATTTTAGAAATACCACTCCCATCTAAATCTGTCTGCACCCCATAAAGATCATCTTCTGAGGCAAAAAAAGTATCAAAGTTTTCATTAGAAGATAACTTCTCTTGTAATGCAATAATACCATCTTCACCAATAGCCTCTCTTGACAGCTCTGTCACATATATAAAGTGATTATATACATCTGGATCAAAATCTCCTGCTTCTTCAGCATCAACCTCATCATAGTTGTGATCTACAACTACAAGCTCTCTATCTGTAAAGGTCTCTTGAACTACTTTTTCAAAAAACTTTGGGTAATCTCGTTTTGCTATTTCTATTGTCATATTATTCTCCATTTTTATCTATTTCTGGCATCTCTGTAGCATGACATATTATCGCGTCAGTCGGGCATACACTGATACAGAATCCACATCCCGTACATCTATCCATATCAATGACAGGATTGAACATACCATTGAACATTATCGCATCATCTATACAAGGCTCCTTACATGAGAAGCATATTACACCATTGTGTGCAACACAGCCCTTAAATGATATAGTAAAATCTGCATTCAATTTAGATTTATACTCTTCATGCTCTAGACTCAACACTCCTAGATCACAGACCGCCGCACACTCATCACAAAAAGTACAACCACTTTTTGCAAAATTCAGTACTGCTGTTCCATCATCAGCTATCAATATAATCTTTTCTTCACAAGAAGTGACACATGCCTTACTCTCGCATGAGGGACACTCACTCTGAGAAAGAGACTCACTTAGACCATAAGGAGGTCTCACCACACGGGGAGACTCTTCCTCTTTTGCTGGTCTGAGTGGGGCAACGAAAGATTTGAAAAACTCTCGTCGTGATGCCACTTAGTTTACACCTTCATTGATAACATCAAGAAGATTTGACTTAGCATTCAATCCACTATCACCAAAGTCTGGTGTAAATGTATTACCTACTAGAGGCTCCATTTTTGACTGAGGTGCATGACACTGAGAACAGTTAAATCTAGCATGACTTAATGTATCCATCTTAGTTGCAATTACTTTGAAATCACTTGTATTGTTAACTGACTTTCCCTCTTTTGTGATCTTACCATCTGCAGCAATAGCAGTTGCTGGTCTAAATGACGCAAAGTGGGATCCTGGAATTGGCGTAGTTCCAGGTATGTTTTTTGCCATCTCAGGCATATGACAATCAAGGCATGTATTTGTACTAGTTGTAATCGGTAACATACCCTCAACATCATGAGAAATCATAGGTGGTGCATTTGTAAATGCTCTCTCAAACACCTTAGATGTTCCTGCTGCTGGTCTAGCATAGTCTGCTAACTCTCCAACAGTATCTGCTGCCTCTTCATAGAGGTTTGTTTTTCTTAAACCCAATGACTCTTCTGTCATTACTTTCTTTGTACCTAGATCTTCTTTAGCTATTAGTTCAGCTTTTTCTGATGCTGCATTGATATTGACTACATCACCTGCCGTTGCAGATAACGATATCAATCCCAAAGCTGCAATAGCAATTAAACTCTTTTTTATCATTTTAGCTCCTTACTTCTTATTTAGAACATTACGGATATGAAACCCAAGTGCATCATCATCACATACATCTATACATCTACCACAATTAGTACACTCTGGCTTTTCGACAGCTTCGCTTCGCTTACCTATCATGCCTAGTACCTGTACCTCTGGGCAGACATCTTTACACTTCATACAAAGGGTACAGTTGTCGTGATTGTGATCTACTTGTAACAGTCCATATCGTCCTATCATTGAGTGTACACCACCTAGTGGACAGACATGTCCACACCATCCATTTTTTAATACAAAAAGGTCAAAGAGGAAAATTGCAATAAGCAATCCTACTCCTGCACCAAAACCAAATATGACACCACGATTTAAAATCGTAATAGGTGAAATAATCTCAAATGCAGCCATACCGCTAACAAATGATACTATGAGTGCTATGACTACCATGTAGTATCTTATGTTACGACTTGCCCATACTTTTCTCTCTATCTTGTCGATATAGAGTTTTCGTCTGAGCCAGTGAGCTGCATCTGTCACCATGTTGACAGGACAGACCCAGCTACAAAATGCACGCCCACCGATAATGCCATAGAAAAATGCCAAGATAACAGCACCCAACAAAACATCAATCGATAGAACTGCACCAGCAGCTAACATCTGCAATACTGCAAAAGGATCACTCAGAGGTATAATACCTAGTATAGAGGAGCTAGATAGGTTACCTGTTAGTAGGCTCCATCCATAAGCGTTAGCACCAAAATATAGTACTAATAGACCAATCTGAGTAAATCTACGAAGTAGTAAATATTTATAATTAGTCAAAACTTACCCCCTCATTTAGATAGTCAGTTGGATCTTTATCACTTCTTTTTGTCTCTGTTACTAGATCTTTATCATCAGTAGATACTTGTGCTATACGAGCCTCATCTTTTTTATCCCATCCTTTGACATAGTGATCACCTGGGTATCCAAGTGCTATTTCTCTAGGTTGCATAAAGATAGCTGGCTTCTCTGTCACACATGCCTTTTCACAAAGACCACATCCTGTACATACATTCATGTCAATAACTGGTATCAAGAAAGCATGTTTTCCCGTTCTCTCATTACGATTGTATTCGAGCATAATCGCTTCATCCAATAGAGGACAGACACGATAACACGCGTCACACTGTATGCCCCAAAAGGCGATACATGAGTTTGGGTCCACTACTGCTATACCCATATCCATCTTGTAGATATCAAACTCACCTTTATCATCTTTCAATGACTCAGCATCCAATGCTCCTGTCGGGCAGACAGGAACACATGGGATATCTTCACACATAAAACATGGAACATCAGCTGCCACAAAGTATGGAGTACCTATGGTAACATCCTCATTTGCTTTTGCCATCTTGAGTGTGGATGGGCGTGGCAAGCCTGTTTCGCTATCGATATTGCTATCACGATGCAGGCAAGCTTCGGCACAAAGTCCACACTTGATACACGATCTTAAAAAATCTTTTTCAGAAAGTGCACCTGGAGGTCTGAGAGTCATTATGGAGCTATGTGCCTTATTGGCATATCCAGCCCACAATAAACCCCCCATTAATCCTAAGCCCGCATTATGTGCGACATTGGTGAAAAACCTTCGTCTATCACTGATAATGGGCTTTTTGGTGTTGCTCACTTCTTTTCCTTATTTATACTTTATATATTTTAACAGCACACTTCTTATAGTCAGTCTGCTTTGATAGTGGACATGTTGCATCTAGACATACTTTGTTGATAAATACTTTCTCATCAAACCAAGGTACAAAGATTAGTCCTCTTGAAGGTCTATTTCTTCCTCTAGTCTCAACTCTAGCTTTTACTTTACCACGACGAGATTCTACCCAACATAGCTCACCTCTTTTGAGGTCTTTGTCTTTAGCATCTTGTGGATGCATATAACATAGTGCTTCAGGAACCGCACGATATAGCTCAGGAACTCTCATAGTCATAGTACCACTATGCCAATGCTCTAGTACACGACCTGTACATAACCATAGGTCATACTTAGCATCTGGCATCTCTGGAGGATCCATGTATGGTCTAGCAAATATTTTCGCTCTATTTGGTATCTTGTTCTTACCACCTGCTTTATCTGCTTTAGTAAGATTACCTTTGAACTGTGCTTTTAGGAATGGCCCATAGAATGCATGTGAATTACCTGATTTTTTTGTAGCTTTTGCTGCATAAGGGTCATACTTGGCATTAAATCTCCACTGAGTCTCTTTACCATCAACAACTGGCCACTTAAGTCCACGAACTTTGTGATATACATCAAATGGTGCCAAGTCATGTGCATGACCACGACCGAAGTCTGCATACTCTTCAAATAGGTACTTATGGATAAAGAATCCATAACCTTTCCACTCTTTACCATCAGAACCGATAACTCCACGGCTATCTCCACGAGTCTCAGTATCATCATAACCTTGCTCTGGGAACTTAGTAGTATCAGACTTGTATGATAGTGCACGCTTATTTGCAAATAGTACTTCATACATAGTTGTCTCTGGAGTAAAGCCTGCTGCTTTGATAGCATCTGGAGTGATACCTTTGAGGTCTTTCTTACCCCAACCAACTTTTACATCTGGCATCCAAAGATCTTTGATTGTAAATCTCTTAGAGAACTCAACCCACTGCCATGTATCAGACATAGAGTCACCTACTGGTAGAACCTGCTGTCTCCAGTGCTGTGTTCGTCGCTCGGCATTACCATACGCTCCCCACTTCTCATAGATCATCGCTGTTGGTAGAATCAAGTCAGATACTTTAGCTGAAATACCTGGATATCCATCAGAACATACGATGAAGTTATCCATCTCTCTAGCTGCTTTGATCCAGTGGCTTGCATTTGCTGTGTCCATATATGGGTTACATACATTTATCCATGCAAACTTCGCATGACCATCTTCTAGGTCTCTATGGATCTTCATGATATGCTGACCCTGCTGACCATTGATAGTACCTGCTGGTATGCCCCATGCTTTTTCACAAATTGCTCTGTGCTTAGGGTTTTTAATCATCATATCTGCTGGTAATCTGTGTGTAAATGTACCAACTTCTCTAGCTGTACCACAAGCACTTGGCTGACCAGTAAGTGAGAACGCTCCATCACCTGGCTTAGCTTGCTTGTTGAGAAGGAAGTGAACATTGTAAGATAGTGTATTTACCCAAGTACCTCTAGTGTGCTGGTTCATACCCATAGTCCAGAATGATACTACTTTTCGACCTTTTTCGATATATAGGTCTGCTAGCTTTTGAAGCTTTTTCTTAAATACTTCAATATCCTCATCTGGGTCACCTTTTGAAATCTTAGCTGTATAGTCTAATGTATACGGCTCTAGTGACTTTTTGTACTCTTCAAACGGAATCTGCCAGTGTGGAAGACCTGGTTTGTTATGTATCATCTCATCACCAGCTTTATAACCATATGGTTCAAGTGCTGGAGCTTCCTTTTCTGATACTATAGTCTTCATCTCTTTATCAACAATCTCCATCTCAAGTGCGGAGTACTTATTTTTAAGATCTGGATACTTTTTAAAATCACTTGCTTTTCTCATACCGTAACCGATATTTGGACTAGCAACTGCAAAGACCAT
>DAOUPF010000137.1 GCA_030626265.1 Sulfurovum sp. | reverse complement strand
AGAATAGTTATCTTGTGCTTTTTTTAGTCTTTTGTCGGAAGCTATATATGATTTAATTGTGTTGTATGATACGCCACCCTCTATAGAGGAATTAATTATTTTATGAATTGCTGATGTGTTTAGCCTCATATTTAAATATTCAAGTATTGTGTTTTTATGTGGCTCCAACTTCTTGTCTTTGGCTTTTGAGCCTTTGGGCCTGCCTAATTTTTTTTCTTTTGCCTTGGCAGCCGCTAGACCTTGTTTTGTTCTCTCGCTAATGAAATCATAAATAATTGTAAAAAGAGCCTCTACCTAGTTGTCCTTCCTTTGGAGCAATGGCTAGATAAGATAGAAACTGAGAACACATCATAGAGATTCTTAGCACTTTATCTATCTGTCTTACTTCCTAAATATGCATATTTTGGGTTTAATATATAACTTGTATTTAGATTTATATTGTACAATGGCATAAATCTGAAATATACAATAGAGATTACAAAACTAGCACAAGTCATAGTGTCTAGGGCATTCACAAGCACTAAGTTGCATTTTTATAATTCTATTGCATAATTCGGGTTAAATAATAAATATAGGGAGTAAGTATGCTAAAAAAAATCATACATTTATGTTCAGCGGCATTGTTAGTTAGTTCTATTGGTGCGACATCGTTAAGTGCAAATGAGACTATAGCAGAGTTATACACTAAAAAAAGTGAATTAGCAGGTAAAACAGTCACTGTAAAAGGAACAGTTATAAAAATCTCAAGAGCAATTATGAAGAAAGACTGGATTACTATCTCTGATGGCACTAGTGCAGAAGATAAAAATAGTATTATCTTTACCGCGACTAAAACAGCTGAATCTTTAAGTGTTGGAGATAAAGTCACGGCAACTGGCGTGTTGGAGCTTGATTTAGATCTTGGTTTTCCTGGTTATAAATATCCAGTAATTGTACAAAGCTCAAAATTTATGGAATAATTAGATTTGTTTTTTCTAGTTCTCACAGATTTTGTGGGAACGAAAATATATATCCAATATACAAGTTAGTGGTTTTTGCTACCTTTATAACGGTTCAGTTGAGAAATAAGTTACCTCTTATCGCAAGTATAATCTTGTTAGTATCCTCTGATTTATTATAAGTTTAATATACCGCTTTTCTATGTGCTACTCTAATTATTGTTATTACAAGTAAATTATTTTCTTTTAAATATATTATTCTATAGTTTCCAGCTCTTTTTCTAAACTTACCTTTATGTTTTCCTTTTAGTGACTTATCACTTGAAAAGTTACCATTTTGTAAATCTATAATTTTATTTCTAATTAATTGTTGTGATGCTTTGTCAAGTTTTAAAAATTCTTTTTGAGCTTCTTGTTCAAAAGCAATTTTAAACATTAATTCCAGCTTGAGCAAATACAACTTCAAGAGGTACAACTTTGGTTTTACCACTTTTTAAATTATCTATTCTTTTATCTGCTACCATTTCATCTAATTTATCAAAATATAATTCAATTGCTTTTTCAATTAAAGCAGTTCTTGTTTTATCTAACTCATTCGCATATTCATCTAAGTGTTGTACTACATCTTTTTCAAGTCTAATATTTATTGCTTGTTTCATAGTTAGTCCTTTATTTTTTGTAGATACAATTGTAGTGTAAATGAAGTTTATTGTCAAATGGCTTATAACGGGCAGTGGTCACGTTCAGTGATAAGCTCGTATTTGTTATAGGGGTCATTCCAACTATCCATTAAAAGGACCTTGTGCTTGCACTCTCTTTTAGATAATGTCCCTTAAGTGAATAGATTTGCGGAGTATACAAGAATTATTAGGACATAGAAGCGTAGAGACTACTATGGTGTATACTCATGTAGTAGCTGAGATGAACAAGGGTAGGGTTGCAAGTCCTTTAGATATCTAAAGTGTTATCTCCTCTTCCTACTCCTATAGCTACTATGAGTACTATCAGAACGAGTCCTAACTCCACGCTTGCCTTTGTCATAACATTTTTGACATACAGAAAATCTATAGCTAAAGTCTAGAGTTTTGTTACAGCGGGTACATCTCTTGACGAAGTCGCCTTTGTGTAGGGAGGTTTCTATGAAGCGGTTGAGGCGCTCTCTAGCTTCTATAGCTTGGGTAGTTTGGGTGAACTGTTCGGAGAATCTAAATGATAGCCATAGATATAGAGATACCTCTTTTACTCTGTCCTCTGCGTTGAGTAGCTCTTCGTTGGTGTGTGCGTAGGGTGGTAGTTCACGAGGAGGGATATATGGTACAGTCTGGTCTTTTTCTAGTAGTCCCAAATACCTACGAAATACTGACTCGATATAAGGAGAATTGATACTCACAGGAGCACAGGCTAGGTGATAGCGAGAACGAAGCTCCAGATCATACTGTCCTACTATAGTAGCAATCTCTAGCATAGAGTCGATATTGGCAGCACGAAATGGGCCGTCAAACTCCATATTGTCAGCAAAAAATGTCAGAATCTCTAGCAGGTCATCAGTCTCTAGTATCTCACCTATGAGCAGTACATGATCCATACTTGCCATCACTGAAAATGGCAGCTCTATCTCGGGTAGGGTGGTGTGAAATCTATCTGCTATAGTCTTCAGTGCACCCTCATCTAGTGTTCCTACGTATCCATGCTCTTCTATACCATATCGTCCTGCACGACCAGAAATCTGAAGTACTTCATTAGCAGTAAGCTCACGACGACGCAGTCCATCGAACTTGTTGTCTCTGGCAAAAAGTATAGTCTTGATAGGTAGGTTTAGTCCCATAGCTATAGCATCTGTAGCTACTAGCACATCACTCTCACCATCACGAAACTTTCGTGCCTCTTCACGGCGAACTTCAGGGGATAGGTTTCCATATATGACTGATACTGAGTATTTGCTTGCTAGGCGTTGTCTGTAGGATAGTACCTCTTTTCGTGAAAATGCGACGATGGCAGTCTTCTCCTCTATATCTTTTAAAGCGGTTGCTTTACTCATCACCTCTAGAGGGTTTTTACGCTCGAAGTATATGATCTCTAGCTCTTCACCTAGATACTCTGCTATCTCTGATATAGCTCTCACCGCATCAGCTGAGCCAGTAAGAATCAGCTCTTTTGCAGGTGCTCCGATGAGAGCATTTGCCCATGCCCAGCCACGGTCACGGTCATTGATCATCTGTATCTCATCTATGACACAGACATCTACATCTACATCAGAGTTGAGCATCTCGATAGTGGAGCTGATATGAGTAGACTCCTCATCTATGATCTCCTCTTCACCCGTGATGAGAGAGGAGGGGATGCCAGAGTTTTTGATATTTTCATACCCCTCTAGGGCTAGCAGTCGTAGAGGTGCTAGATAGTATCCTGTAGTAGCAGACTTTAGTCTCTCCATAGCAGAGTATGTTTTTCCACTATTTGTTGGACCTGCATGGAAAGTTATCTTTCGTTTTAGTGAACGAGCTAGTGGAAAGAGATTTTTGAAGTCACGAATAGTCTTTGCCAGTAGCTCCTCTCTCATGCGTTTCTCTTTGAGAGGTTTTAGGTATTCAGAGAAATGATATAAGACTCGTCGCCTAGTTTTCTCTTTGATTTTGAGATTGCCAGAGCTGATGAGCTGCGGCTCAAAGAATTGAGCTATCTGCTTCTCTAACACAGTATCATCTATATCCAAACCTGAGGCTAGGGTAGATAGCTCAGCAAACATCTCAGATACATTGGCTTCAAAATGAGCTCTCATAGTCTCATCTAGACTATGTATATCATCTGCTATAGTGAGAACATCACCTCTCCATATAGTAGAGTAGATGAGATTTTTGGCATATGAGGCAGATATACGGTATGCTACCTCTCTACCAAATAGCTCTGTAGTCATAGGCTTTTCTACTACAAAATGCTCACCACTCTCTATCAAGTAGCATTCAGTGTCAATTTTAGCTAATATACCTGATATAAATTCACTCTCTATGGGATTGTGATACAGGTCACCATCTATAGGTAACTTTCTGATAAATTTATATGCATCATCCTCAGTCAAATATCTATGAGCTTTGAGTGTCAATAAAAACTGCTGAACAGTTTGGCTCTTTTCTTCTATAAGCTCTGCCTTCATCTTGTCCCATACAACCACTAGCTCATCATCATCTTTTGTGAGTAGGGCAGTCATATCCAGAGCTTCTGAGTGTGTTAGCAGTGTCTTAGAAAAGCTAAACTCAGAAAAATCAAAGAGATAAGAGTGGTAAAACTCCATCTCATTGCTGGAGCTAAACTCTACTTCAAGTTTAGCCTCTAATGATTTGACTCGTTTTTGCAGTCTAATGTAGCCTAGCTTGGTACGAATCTTATCTTTGGTGATTTTGACAGGTCTCAGATCTATAAAACTCTCTAGTACAGCCTGTTCTTCCTCTCTGTTGCAGTCAAACTCATGCAAAAGCTCTAAAATCTTCTCCACTTTATCCATAGACTCAATAGCATTATCTGGCATAGGTAGTGGTTTCTTACCAGATAGGTGAGAAACTATATCACTACGCAGTCCAAAGTCGCCCTCACTCCATACACGACGAAGAGCACGGATGTTTTCATCTCTATCTAGTGCTGAGACTTTTAGATCTAGTAGAAGGACAAGTTCAAGTAGTTCATCATCAGATAAAGTTACTACGCCCTCATCGAATGGTAGATTACCAAATAACTCACGCACTTTGTTGTTAAGTTTTATAAAATGTTTTCTTTTTTTCTTTGCCATATGATAATTATACCCAATATTTTAATACTATAATAATAATATTTTTTTCTATGAATTTAGTATATTAAATAATATGATTTAATATTTATTTATATGCTAAAAAAGATCAAAATAACAAGCCTATATTAATTAACTAGTATGTCCTTTTTGGTTATAATCGCGAATACTTATTTCATAGGATTATAATGAAACTTT
>DAOUPF010000140.1 GCA_030626265.1 Sulfurovum sp. | reverse complement strand
CTCTACATACAAAAGCAATAAGTCTCGTGAATACTCCACTACCTTCTCTATGCTACTCATCATTATTATTATCCTCTAATATTATCTCAAATATAGCGCCATTTGCACCATTATATACTTTCAACTCTCCATTACAATTATGCTCTACTATTGTTCTTGACATGTATAGTCCCAATCCTGTACCATCTTTTTTTATTTTTGTTGAAAAGTATGGATCAAATATTTTATCTATAATATCCTTAGGTATTCCACCTCCATTATCTTCAATTCTCAATATATGCCCATTTGTAGATATTTTAATAGTTGGATTTACTATATGATTCTCTAGCAATACATCCTCTGCATTTTTAATAAGATTTAGAATTACCTGCTTTATCTCATTTGGATGTGTATAAAAAATATCCTTACTATGTAAATTTTTTACAATTTTTATATTTTTATTTATTATCGAATCCTCTACTATATTCATAACACTATCTATAAGCTCACTATAATTTGTCTCTTTAATCTCCTTATTTGACTTAAAAAAATCTCTAAAATCATCTATTGTTGAGCTTAGATGAGAAGAGTAGTCTAATATCTTGTTTGAGAGCTTTACAACAGTCTCATCATCTAATTTTTTTAGTGTTGCTTTCACTACCATACTATTGCTTGTATTGCTAATCGCCGCTAGAGGTTGCCTCCATTGGTGAGCTATCATAGATATCATCTCACCCATCTGAGCTAGTCTGGACTGCTGAAGCATATGCTTATCTTTTTCTCTATTTTTATCTACTTCACCCTTGACCCTATACTCTAGAGTGGAGTTTAGGTTTTCTACTGCTATCCTATCTGTTATGTTGTGCCTTACTGAGCCATAACCTATTTTTATACCGTTGGAGTTATATATAGGAGTAATGATTATACTCACCCAACAATCAACACCATCTTTGCTAGTATTTTTGATCTCTCCTCTCCACTCTTTATCCTTGGATATCGTTTTCCACAGATTACTAAAGACAGATGGATCTGTGTCTAACGACCCTACAACTCTATGGCTTTTGCCTACAAGTTCATCAACACTATATCCTGAAACCTCACAAAAAGCATCACTCGCTTCAGTAATTATACCAGCTGTATCAGTTTTGGTATGTATAACATTTTGACTTATTGTCAGAAGCGAATTTTCCAAATCTTCAGTCTTGTATTTTAGTAGTTTGTTGACTTTTGCTACTCTATCCATAAGCATATACAGAAGAAGAAAAAATCCAAATATCGTAATGATAAATGCCAGTATAATTCTTCTTATATCATAGATTATAGCTTTGTTGTATGCAACATAAGAGGATATTAGATGATTTATACTATTTTCTATATCTTTATCTATATATGATATACTCTGCTGAATGCCTCTTAAGGTTAAATAACTATCTTTATATATATCCAAGTTAATTATGAGAGAGTCCATCGTTTGATTATTGTATTTTTTACCAACTATTTCTTTTAGTTTATCTGTTGAGTAAACTCTATTGGTACGATATAAGGTCAACATATGAGAGATAGCATTTCTAAATATTATAATATCTGAATACTTCATACTACTTATATTAACTATATCTTTCAGCTTTATGATATTATTATATGTATTATTAGATAGAGAGTTTACAGATTTAAACTTCTCTATATTTGTAATTTTTTTATTAAACTTAACTCTAAATTTTTTTATGTTATATAGTATATCTTTATCATTTATGCTACTTTCACTCACTTCCATTTTTATATCCATAAGTATCTTGTCTATCTTAGAGATCAACGCATCTATATAATCGTAGTCTTTTCTTCCTACATCTTTTATGATAAAATTTATATCTTTATTGATTATTCTTAACTCATCAAGCTGCTTATTTATATAAAATGATCTATCTATTTTTCTATCTGCTTTAAATAGATTGTATGTCAGTCCTATAACTAAAATCATGATAATAGAAGTTAATATTAGAATACTACTTTTCATAACTAGCCCTCATATTCTCTGAAGCATCACTTACATATGTCTTTAAAAAATATATTATTTTATTACACTCCATCTTATCAAAACAAATTATACCAAAATTTTTAATTTTTGAGTCTTTAATATTTTTATAATCACCAGAGAGAAAATATCCCTGATAGGCATGGAAGTCAAATTTGATGATAAAGCAATAATTACAGAGACAGATCTGAAGAAAAAATCCCCAACAAAAAGCTTATGACAGAAGCATTAGAGTTTTACAAGACTCTTCTAGACTCTTGTGGCAAAGGAGTAGTAGTACAAAGAGCAGTATACATAGAAGGCTACTTTCTCTTTAATAATCCTGCCAACTTTGCCTGCATTCTCAGCCACACTCTATGCTCTATAGCAGGAAAACCACCATATACTTTTCCACCCTCTAGAGATTTGGTTACTCCTGCTCTAGAGGCTATTACTGCATGGCTACCGATTTTTAAGTGCCCTGTAGCACCACTCTGTCCACTCATAGTCACACTATTGCCTAGTTTAGTAGAGCCTGCCAATGCTGTCTGGCATACTAGCAGACAATCCTCACCTATATCACAATTGTGAGCCACTTGGACTAGATTGTCTATCTTGGTTCCTCTTCGGATGATAGTAGAACCAAAAACTGCTCTATCTACTGTAGAATTAGCACCTATCTCTACTGCACCCTCTATGACTACATTGCCATTTTGGTAGATTTTGGTATGTTTTCCTTCGGCTGTAGGTGCAAAGCCATAGCCATCTGCTCCGATGACCACTCCTGAGTGAAGGATGCATTCAGAACCGATAACAGTATGATGATAAAGTACTACATTGGGATAGAGTATAGTATCTGAGGCTATACTCACACCATCCCCCACATAACAGCCTGCCATGATAGTGACACGCTCACCCAAACTCACGCCTACTCCAAAAGATACACTATCATCTATATCACAGTCAATGCCTTTATAAGGCATCTCTGTTTTAGTACTAGGTTGATGTTTAAATAGTTTAGTAGCTAATGCTAATGTATGATGTGGATTATCACTCACTAGTGCTATGACACCCTCTGGTAGTAAATGTATATATTTACTCTCTATGAGAACAGCTGCAGCCTTAGTAGAAGATAGACTATCTAAATACTTCTCAGAGTTTATGAAACTCAATTGTGAGCTAGTCGCTACATCCAGCGTATGGATACCATATATATCCATATCATCACCCGAAAAATCGACATCTATAGCTCGACAAATATAACTAAGTTTACAACTTCTAATTTCTAATTCCTAATTTCTAATTTATAGTTATCTCTCTATCGCAACAACTCCACCACGAACTATCTCTATGGGGTTGTATCGTCGTGCTGCTTCCATGAAGTGCTTAACACGAGATGGCTCATCAGCCACCATGCCTATCACCATATTTTCACCTACATTTGCTATACCACCATTATATGCGTGGCATAGCACTTGTATATCACTGAGGTTCTCCTCTATAGGGAACTTTATCAATACCATCTCTTTCTCTACCATCTCTTCATGCTCTATGACTTTGAGTGTAGGGATTAGCTTGTTGAGCTGTTTGATGATCTGTTCTATGATTCTCTGATTACCTTTTGTGACGATAGTGATATGTGACATCTCACTATCAGGAATAGGAGCTACTGTCAAAGTCTCTATATTGTACCCTCGTCCAGCAAAGAGTCCAGAGACTCGTGCTAGCACTTGAGCTTCATTCAAAACAACAACCGATATTACTCTTCTTACGGCTTCCATTATTTCTCCTTACTCTCTAGTAGCATATTGTATAAAGCTCCACCTGATGGAACCATAGGAAATACATTCTCTAATCTTGCCACTATGACATTGACAAAGGCTACTTTGTTTTGTTCTATAGCATCTTTGATGGCAGCATCAAACTCATCTTTGGTAGTAACATCATATCCTATACCACCACAGGCCTCTGCTAGCATCTTCCAATTAGGCTGAAAACTCAAATCCGTAGAGGAGTATCTCTTGTCATAGAAAAATGTCTGCCACTGTCTCACCATTCCTAGGAAGTGGTTATTCAAAATCACATTGATTACTGGTATCTGATACTCTGCTGCAGTGACAAGCTCTTGAACATTCATCAGTATCGAGCCATCACCTGTGATGTTGATAACTGTCTTCTCTGGTACTGCTTTTTTAGCTCCTATAGCCGCAGGAAATCCATAACCCATAGTACCAAGCCCTCCAGAGTTGATCCACTGGTTTGGTCTATCAAATGGATAGTACTGTGCCGCCCACATCTGGTGCTGTCCCACATCTGATGTGACGACAGCCTGCTCACCCACTAGCTCTCCTAGTCTCTCTATAGCCCATTGTGGTTTGATAACCTCATCACTATCATTGTAGAACAGTGGGTGGAGTTCATCATATCGCTTTAGTATATCTCTCCATGATTGATATCTATCTGTATCTACATCATCTGCTATTTGAGCCAATATCTTCTCCAAGACTAGCTGTATATCACCTACTATTGGATAATCTACATCTACTAGTTTTGCTATATTGGCTGGGTCTATATCTACATGAATGACATCTGCATATTTGGCAAACTCACTAAGCTTCCCAGTAACTCTATCATCAAATCTAGCCCCTAGTGAGATGACCAAGTCAGTCTCACTCATAGCCATATTGGAAGCATAGTTACCATGCATACCTAGCATACCCATCAGCAATGGATTACTATGCCCCATGACTCCTCTGGCCATGAGAGTCTCAACCGCTGGTATCTGAGTGACCTCTGCAAACTCACGTACTAGTGG
>DAOUPF010000441.1 GCA_030626265.1 Sulfurovum sp. | reverse complement strand
TGAGCTCTGGGCTACTCCTATCTCAACTATATCATCAGTAGAGATAGGGTAGTCATGTTTGGTAGTTATCTCACCATTGACAGAGATAGATGAGCCTTTGAGGCGTTCTTTTATCTTTTTTCTAGACCAGCCAACAAGAGTACTAAACAGAAACTCCAACAGCTTCCCATCCTCTTTTGCTCTAAACTTCTCTGCCATATGATATAACCTTTTTTCATGAAATAGTATGTAATTTTATCTAAATTATTTGGTTAGAGTGATGATAGATCAAAGTTCTAAATATTTATCTCTATGAGTTATAATGTTGTCATGAAACAAAAAATAGCACTAGAGATACTAAAATCAGGCAAAAATGTATTTATCACGGGTTCTGCTGGTACGGGGAAGACATACCTACTCAATGAGTATACAGAGTATCTAAAAGAGCGTAGAGTCTATCCTACTATAGTGGCACCTACTGGTATAGCAGCATCGCATTTAGGTGGGCAGACAATACACTCGTTTTTTGCACTAGGGATTAGAGATAGTATAGATGAGGGGTATGTAGAGTTTTTGCTGGACAAAAAGTACCTCAAATCTAGATTTTCCAAGCTCAAACTACTCATCATAGATGAAGTCTCCATGATATCACCAGAGATATTTTCATCTATGGACTTGATACTGCGAGGATTTAAGGGTACGGATGCTCCTTTTGGAGGAGTACAGGTAGTGATATCTGGAGACTTTTTTCAGTTGCCTCCTATCTCAAAAGTACCCAAAGAGAAGCGTTTTGCATGGCAGTCATCTGTATGGAGAGCACTGGAGTTGCAGACTTGCTACTTGGAGGATAAGTTTAGGCAGGATGATGAGAGACTCATACAAGTACTAGATGATATCAGAGCTGGAGAGATCTCACCTTCATCAGAGGAGCTACTCAGTACTAGACATGAAAAAGAGCTACCATCGCACTTTAAACCTACCAGACTATATACGCACAATGTAGATGTCGACCGTATCAATCTAGAGGAGTTAGATAAGCTGGAGGGTAAGCCAAAGCTATTTGTCTATGAGTCCAAAGGTAGCAAATCAAACATAGAGAAGATTTTTAGATCCTCATTGGTACTAGAGGAGTTGGCTCTAAAAAAGGGTGCAGTAGTAATCTTCATCAAGAACAATACAGAGGAGGGCTATGTCAATGGTACTACAGGTACAGTTCTAAGCTTTAGCCCCATAGATAACATGCCAATCGTGAGAACCACAGAGGGTAAGAAGATAAAACTAGAGCTAGAAGACTGGTCACTGGAAAATGATAGTGGTAAGGTACTAGCCACTATATCACAAGTGCCACTGCGTCTAGCATGGGCTATCACTATACACAAAAGTCAAGGTATGACTCTCGATGCTGCGGAGATAGATCTGAGTCGGACCTTTGAGATGGGGCAGGGCTATGTAGCACTCTCACGAATCAAAAATATAGAGGGT
>DAOUPF010000039.1 GCA_030626265.1 Sulfurovum sp. | reverse complement strand
TTGCCGGTATTAGTAAGTCCAAAGGAGTTTGTGATTCACTCATCAGTTTTGATTTGGGTACTATACCTAGTGATGCTATCATCAAGTCTGCTAGATTTTATCTCTATCCGATGAATCGTGTGGCTGCAAAGATAGAGAAGTTTGGAGAGTGGAACTTATCATTGCTAAAATCAGAAAGTATTACAGAGGTAACAGACTTTGCGGATGTAGATAATGCCCAAACCAAAGGTGTCATAGGACAAGCCATACAGTCTAGTCAGCTCACTCAAGGTATATGGAATCACTGGGAGTTTACTCAGGGAGAGTGTGATCTCCTCCAAGAAGAGATAGACAGCCAAACTGTACGCTTTAGAGTCGATGGTCCAAAATATCTGCCTGATGGTGAAGATAGCCAGATGATGCAGTTTGATATAGGATATGGTAAGTTTGGTGGGGGTATACACTATAGACCTATGTTGGATATCAAATACACGGTAGAGGAGCAAAAAGTTAAGCTCTCTGCCTCTACACTCTCAACCATGTCTATCAACCATACCTCAGATAATCTAGAGAGTGGATTTGACTCTGAGGGTAACCGAGTATATGGATACATGGACTTTGACCTATCACAGCTCCCTGACCCAGAAGAGACGATGATAATCCAGTGTGCCTTGAAAATAAAAAATAAAAATACTTTCAAAAAAAAGAGTGATGTACGATACTATATAGAGCTAGTAGAGGTAGATGATACAGGTACATATGAGGATATCAAAAATCGTGACAAGATAGAGTATATAGGATACGAAGTAGCTGAATCAGACCTCAGTAGCAAAAGCTATCAGTACTTTAAATTTGATACACTATCCAAGATGACACTAGACAGGATACACCAAGAGGGTAAAAAGTTAAAGTTGGTTATAAAGCCTACTTCAGCCAAGGGTATGAAAAATAGAATCATCAAATGGGACTCTGATGTCAAACTAGTAGTAAAATCTATCCAAAAACACAGAAAAGCACCAAGTGGAGTAGAAAATCTAAAAATCTCCAAAGAGAGCAGGATGATAAAGCTATCATGGGATAGTGTAGATGATAATTCAGTAAATGGATACTATGTAGTCAGAAATAGCTTCCACCCACCAAAACACTTCATGGATGGAGTCAAGATTTATGGAGGAAGAGACACCTACACCTATGATAACTTTGCCTCATACGAAAAAGAGAAATACTACTCTGTATTTTCATATGATGATGTACCAAATTTCTCTGAGTCTGTTAGTGTGAGATATGATCCGTTGGAGAAGTATTAGGGTATCTATCAAATAATACTAATACTCTTATACTATAAAATAATTTTTATTTATATAACTTTATTATTTATTATGCTATAATTACATAATAAATAATAAGGATTTACTATGGAACATATGATGCAGTTAATGTTACCAATTATATTTGGTGTAGCAGCAAGCCTCTTTACATTTCTATTTTTTGAGAAGAAAGCTATAGAAGCTAAAAGAAATAGCGAAAAAGATACTATAAAAGACAATATTTCTCTACAGGATAATTTTAAGAGATACGACACAGATAGAAATGTAAGAAATTACTCTTTGGTTATGTTCGTATTTACACTTTTTTTAAGTTATTTTGCATTTTTTACACAAGGGCTTTCTCTAATCGATGTATTCGTATATGTATTTTTAACTACATTTATAGGTTCTGGAGTTATATTTGTACTAAAGATAAGGAAAAGTATATTGGTTAAGGTATTTGCAGCATTTCTTTATGGTGCACCACTCATAATCTCATCAATATTTGGATTTATCATTTCATATATTTTATATGTGAATTTGGTATAAACTTCTCTGAATCTGTTAGCGTGAGGTATAATCTGTGGGAGAAGTATTAGAGTATGTCTAAAATAACTACATACTATCTAGAGATGAAATCTAAAGACTCTCTAAGAGCGAAGAATAAGCCTAAAGATTTAGAAATTATAGAAGCTGAGATTAAAGAGTACAGACTAAATCTATACCTCTATCAGCTTGTTGGTGAGGCTTGGGCTTGGGAAGATAAGCTCTCTTTGTCAGTAGAGGATTGGAAAGAGTATGCTCATAGTGAAAATCTGAGGACTTGGGTCGCATATCACAGAGGCTCTATCGCAGGATACTATGAGCTAGAGAAACAGCCTGATGGAGATGTGGAGATAGTATATTTTGGATTAGCTCCAAATTTTATAGGCAGAGGCTTTGGTGGATATCTACTATCTCATGCTATAGAGTCAGCTTGGGCATATGAAGATACAAAAAGAGTCTGGGTACATACCTGTACCCTAGATCATGAGAGTGCTTTGGCTAACTATCAGGCAAGAGGATTTAAAATGTATAGAGAGAAAACTATTTAATCTCTATTGTATATTTTGGATTAACTTCTATTTGAAAGCTTTATACCAAATTTGTGAAAAAGCTTTGACAGCTTCTTCAATCTCATCTTCCATAAATCCACCAAATCCCATTCGTATAGCTTCCCACTCACCATTTGAAATATCACTTGCAAAATATAGCTTAATTCTATTTTCTATGGCTAATTGTTTTAACTTAGTCATATCCAGAGCTACAGCCGGATTAATGGCTATAGAGAGTCCATTACCTCTTGTCTCTATGTGAAAGGTATCTTTGAGATACTTGATTAGGCACTCTTTTAAAATATTGTGTTTTTTTCTATTTAGTGTTCTTATCTTTCTGAGGTGTTTTTCATAATATCCACCTTGCAAAAATAGTTCTAAAGTTTTTTGAGTAGTGAGTGATACTTTTGGAAAATGTGCATCAAAAGAGTTTTGATATATATCTATTAAAAAATCTGGAAGTACCATATAGCATACTCTCAGAGCTGGGGAGAGTGATTTTGAGAATGTACCAAAATAGATAGTCTTTTCATAGTGGTCAAGACCTTGGAGAGATGGGATAGGTCTATGTATATAACTCAATTCACTATCATAGTCATCCTCTATAATGATACCACCTACATCTTTTGCCCATTTTAGAAGTTTTAGACGGTTAGATATGGGCATAGTGACACTTGTTGGGTATTGGTGAGATGGTGTTATGTAGACTAATTTTGAATTAGTAAGTTTAAGCTGCTCTAGGTTTAACCCATTTTCATCTATTGAAACATTATCTATATTGTATCCATAGTCTTCAAATACCTTTTTTGTTATATAATATCCTGGACTTTCACAAGCAAGTGAGGTATATCTATTTTTGAGCATTTTTGCAACTAGTCCCATAGCCTCAGCAAACCCATTACAGATGACAATATTTGATGCCATACATTTTACACCTCTGGAACTTGTGAGATATTTAGCAACCTCTTTTCTGAGTCCCTCTTCACCTTGCCCATCCAAATATGTACCAAAATCAAGTGTTTTATCTATAGCTTTTGCAGATAATCTTTTCCAAAGTTTCAAAGGAAATATATCTTTGGATAGCCGTACTGGGAAAAAATTGTATTTATATACAATTTTTTCTTTTAGTGGCTCTATCTTTATATCTTTTATTGAAGTAAAATTTTCATAATTTGTGTCACTTACATAGTACCCACTTTTTGGATAGCTATCTATATACCCTTCTGCATATAGTTGGCTGTATGCACTCTGGACGGTATTTTTACTTAAGTTATAGGATGAGGCAGTTTTTCTAATAGATGGTAGTTTATCTCCCACTGTAAAATTATTTATAATGTCATCTTTTAGTCCATTAAATAGCTGGATATGAAGTGGCACTTTTGAATTTGGGTTAATAATATAGATAAACTGTCCCCTTAAAAATATAATAATTTGGCACTTGTGACAAATACAGATTAACGATATACTACCAAAAATAGATTAAAGGCAAAGTATATGAAATCACAATTTGAGATAAAAGATAGAACTATAATAGATGATATACTGGCAAATGCAGAGTATGGAACGCTAGCACTATGTAGTGACAATATACCATATAGTGTACCTATCAATTTTGTGCAAGTTGAGGGCAGTATATATTTTCATGGAGCAAAAAAAGGAAAAAAGATGGGTTTTATCAGGGATAACCCAATAGCCTCCTTTAGTGTAGTGGAGCCATACTCTATGATACAATCTTACTTTAGTAGTACAGAGGGGATGGCATGCCCCGCGACACACTTTTTTAAATCTGTATCCTGTTATGGAGATATAAAGATAGTGGATAGTTATGATGAGAAAGTGTTAGCTCTGGAGTCTCTCATGAAAAAGTTGCAACCAGAGGGCAGATATAAATCTCTAGATCATGATGCATATAAAAAAGTAGTAGATGTTACAGAGGTGTTTAAGCTAATACCATCTGAACTAAAAGGGAAGGTGAAGTTGGGTCAGCATCTGCCCAAAGAGAGATTTGATATGATAATAGAACATTTAGAGAAGAGAGGCAGTGAGATAGATAAACTTACTGTAAAAGATATGTTAGAAATAGAGGATGATTAAATGATAACAGATGATTTTAAAAATAAGAACTTATGCAAAGTAAGAACAATTACATCTTTTTTGACACTAACAAATGATAAAACTACTTGGGAAGAGAAGATTAAAAAAGCTTCACTATTTGGTGGAGACTTGGCAGAAGAGTTCCATAAAAATGGTTATGAAGTACAGAGCATTAGAATAGTTACAAATGCTTTTGGTGAGTACCTTGATACCTCCTCTTTGAAAACTACAAAAAATGATATGTTATATCTAGCAGATATCTTGCAAAGTCCATCTATGCCTGATATCAGAATACGGTTTGCCATAGGTGAAGCAAAGAGCAAAGAGGAGATAGAGATGTTGCCATATCTGATAAAAGAGTTTGGAGATATCTGTAATGTTTGTGTCAATGTACCTGTGGATAATTTGGGAATTGTAGATAAAGAGTTGACTCTATGTTGTGCAAAAGCTGTTAGAAAAATAGGTAAGATTACGAGTAGAGGTGAGGGTAATTTTAACTTTACAATAAACTATAACTGTAAACCTCTAATACCTTATTTCCCAGCCTCTTATCATAACAGTAGTGATGAAGATTGTTTTGCTTTGGGTATGGAGACCCCTGATCTGCTTGTCAATGCCCTACAAAGTCTAGATGAAGAGCCAAATCATAATGTCAGAATGCAGAAATCATATAAGATTATGAAAGATGCTTTACAGTATCACACTACAAATCTGATAGATATCACTAACAGTTTTGAGCATAAATATAAAAGAAGATTTGCTGGTATTGATACATCTGCCGCTCCATCTAAGGATTGTAGCTCTATGGTTGATATTTACAAACTTTTAGCTGTGCCGTACTTTGGAGCATCAGGTACACTAGAGGCTTCATCGCTTCTGACTAAAGTATTCAAGAGTCAAAAAGGCTGTGAGCTTATTGGATTTTCTGGTCTTATGCTAGCTGTCGTAGAGGATGAGGGATTGGCAGAAGCGACCAAAAATAATGAATTTGATATAAGAGCTCTGCTTCAGTACTCTTCAGTTTGTGGTATAGGACTTGATACGGTTCCTATAGAGGGTGATACACCAGTTGAGAAAATAGCAGATATCTGTAGTGATACAGGAGCTCTAGCCTTTAGATTAGATAAGCCTCTGACCGTGAGACTATTCCCCGTCCCAAATCTAAAAGCTGGAAATATTACAGATTTTCAGAGTGGTGATTTGTGCAACAGTGCAGTATTGGCTATACCTTGATAATGCATATATAATACCAATTAAATTGTATTTGGTATAAAATATATAGTTTTGAAGTCAGTAATAGTATAATCATCTAAAAGGAATAATATAATGCTTATAAACTTTGATAAAACAGAACCAATAAAACGTTATTTTTGGATGGCAAGTACAGTTGTGCCTAGACCTATTGCTTGGGTATTGACTGAGGGAGAGGTACTAAATATCGCTCCTTTTTCATTTTTTACTCCGCTATCTTCATCACCGGCTACAGTCATGGTGTCTATCGGGCATCGTGAGGATGGAACTCCTAAAGATACACTCAGGAACCTTAGAGAGACTAAAAAATGTGTCATATGTATCGTAGATGAAGGGCACTTCGAGGCTATGCACCTGAGCTCCAAGGGGCTGAGAGCAGATGAGAGTGAGATAGATGCTTTTGATATAGATACCCAGAGTGTACTAGAGGACTTTCCACCTATGCCAAAGGGGATCAAGGTAGCAATGTTTGGTGAGTACCTACAGGAAGTTGATATCAAAGATAGTATAACAATACCTGTAATCATAGAGATAAAACATCTATATGTAGATGAGGGTATAATCAGCAATCCAGAGAAGATGATATTGGAGTTTGATGCTATTGCAAGAGTAGGACGAAGTTATAGAGAGCTAGGGGATAAACTAGAGGCTCCTGATATGGGGACAGGTAGCTAGATAAGGAGGATTAAATGTTTGATAACAAGATTGATGAGATAGTATCACAAATCAAAACACTCGAAGATGAGCTCATGGATGAGTTCAAGAAAAAAGAGGAAGAGTTTTTTTATACAATCGAGAATCAAAAAGTAAGATTTCAAGAGAGTGTCATAGATGAGGGTAGATCTAAGATAGTAAGCTCTATCAAATATCTGTCATCCTTCCCAGTGATAGTAATCCTAACTATACCATTCATCTGGGCTATGATGATACCTGCTTTTATAGCTGATATATCAGTAACTATTTACCAGTATATATGTTTTCCTATATACAAGATACCAAAAGTAAAAAGAAAAGACTTTATTATAATGGATAGGCACAATCTGTTTTATCTGGATAAAGTAGAGAGGATTAACTGCTGGTACTGTGAATATTTCAATGGTGTTATCGCCTATGCGAGAGAGATAGGAGCTAGGACAGAGCAGTTTTGGTGTCCTATCAAACACTCAAAACTACCAAAAGAGAAACACTCAAGGTATGATAAATTTTTTGATTATGGGGATTATCTGAAGTATAGAAAAGAGCTGGAGAAAAGAAGAGCTGATTTTGATGATATTTCATAATCAAGAGACTTTTATCCAAAAGAGATTCTCTCCCTTAGTGTAACTATACTCTATCTCCAAAGATAACATTTTTAGAATATTTTGTACGATATATAGCCCAAGCCCTAAGCCATTTTTCTGTCCATGAAATGGTTCTAGATATGGTTTTAGAGAGTTGGTAAATTGTTCTCCTATATTGGATATATATATACCGTCTTTTTTGATAATAATTTTTACAGAGCTATCTGGTGAGTATTTAATAGCATTATCTATAAGGTTTTTGATAGCTAGAGAGAGTAATTCAAAGTCTGTATAGACAGAGCAGGGTGCATCTGCTATGATGGTGACTCTCTCTTCTATCTCCTCTTCATCCATTATCATCAGCTCTAGAGCTTGTTCTATGATGTCTCTGGCATTGTATGAGGCAAGCTTAGTTTTGTAGCTAGATGAGAGCATCCTCTCTATCTTGGAGAACTCCTCTATGAGCAGCTCTAATCTCTCAAATACTGCCTCGTAGCTATCTTTTTGGCTATTGTTGTCCTCTAAAAATTCATTTAGAAGTTTGCCTTTAGCTATGGGAGTTTTGAGTTCATGCATGATGGAGCGTAGGAATAGCTGTCTGGAGTTGATGAGGGATTCTAGCTTACGTAGAGCATCATCAAAGGCGTTGGCTACTTGTGCTATCTCATCATTTTGATTACTCTTGACAGATACACTCAAGTTCCCTTCAACAACCTTTTGAATCTGTTCTTGTAGGGTTTTTAATGGCTTTAGACTTCTTGTCAACCAAAAATATAGAGCAGTTAAGAATACCAGTGCCAATAGATACCATACTAGTATATGCCAAGGAAACTTTGCAAGTTGTTTGTCTTTGAACATAATTTTATATCTAGGGTTTTTTATGTATAGATAAAATTGACCTTTTATTCCTCGTACCTCTAGATGACTATTGGGAAGTTTACGCATATAGATTAGATGTGAGTTTTTTAAAACTTGTTTAATGTGCTTCCTGTTTTTGACAAAGGTAAAATCACTCTCATCTAAAAATAGTTTTAGGTTGGAGTCTTGAAAGTATGCTTTTGGATTCTTCTCTATATTTTGTTTGAAGTATCTATGTATATATAATGATGTCTGCATATATCGCTTCTCTATCCGTTGTATATGGTCATTTTTTTGGATATATACAAAAGAGCTAAAAAATGCAGTAGTAAATAGAACTGCTACTAGAAAAATAATACGAATTTTGTTGTATATACTCATGATAGCAGTCTGTATCCTACTCCGCGGATGGTCTTGATGCTGATGTCAGTCCCTACCTTTTTTCTAAGCCTACTCATGATGACTGAGAGTGAGCTATCGCTACCATACTGGAATATATCTGAGTCATATAGTATCTGCTCCTTGGAGACTGTAGCACCTCTATTTTTGATAAGTAGTCTGACTACTACATACTCTGCTGGGGTAAGATCAAGTATCTCTCCATTTACTGATACACTCTCTTTTTCTTCATTTAGTGTTATCT
>DAOUPF010000368.1 GCA_030626265.1 Sulfurovum sp. | reverse complement strand
TATTTGTGATGATAAAGATTGCTCTACTGTTCTCTTCTTTTAGATTAAATATTGAGAAAAAGAGCATCACCATGACAAATAGTCCTATAAAAAATATAGATGATATATCGAGTACAAAAGTTATACTCAACGGTGAGTCAAATGATATATACTCTTTTATAGGAATCTGTAAATAAAATACAAATACAAACCCAGCTAGTATAAGATTAACAAGTACAGAGACTAATCGTAAATTGTTCTTATACAAGGGCATCAAAAAAGATGCTAAGAGTGGTATCGCAATAAAATAAACTAAACTCATCTCTGTTCTCCTAGTTCATCCATTTTATCTATCTCTATATGACCTGAGAGCTTATAGTAATTTACTACAAATGCCATAGCAAGCGCTAATATAGCAATCGCTATAACAATGGTAGTCAAGATCATCGCCTGAGGTACAGGATCTACCATGCTTTCACTAAATTTCTCTACTCCAGCTCCAAGTATAGGTGCTACCTTACCTACTTCAAAATGGCTACCTATAAAGTATATAAATAGACCCGCCTCTGCAATGGATAGAGATAAAAATATCTTAAATAAATTTTTCTTACTTAGTGCACCAATCAGCCCAATAGAAAGTATAATAAATGATCCAATAGTTATAACATTATGTAAAAATGCCGTTTGATTAAGACTATCCAACATCTTCTGTCCTTAAAAAATATTCAACCAGCACAGTTATCTCTGCTGCTACTTTCAAACCTACAAATATATAAATAATAGGCATAATCCCAGAACTAAATAGTTGACCTACTACACCCAGTGGTAACATATTGCTCAAAAATATATCACCTAGTATCACACCCAATATCCCTATCAAAACAAATCCCGCTCCACTTAGAGACTCAAATACTGTGATGATCTTGTGATTTAGATGAAACGCTTCACCATATGCTAGAAGCATCAGCAGAAAACCACTAGCTACTATCACACCACCTTGGAATCCACCTCCAGGACTTAAATGTCCATGAATAATGATATAAAAACCAAATAACACAATAAGTGGAAACAACACTTTAGCTCCTAGTTTTAGTAAAGTGTTGTCATAACTTAGGATATTTTTCATATGAGGAGAGTTCTCTATCCCAAGTCCTATACCAAAGATACTCAAAAAGAGTATGGTAACTTCACCCAAAGTATCAAGCCCTCTAAAGTATGTCACAACAGAAGTAACGACATTGGCACTTCTAGTTAGATCTTCATTGATATCTATTAGACTACTTCCAAGATTTTTGTCTGTATAGTCTAGACCCAATAGCACAGAAAGTAAAGTAATCGTCATAAATGAAACTAAGAGACCAGAAATTATAGTCTGAAGTTCAATGTTCTTTTTTATACTCATCTGCTCTCCTTTGTCTGAGTTTGAAGTAAGGAGACTAAAAATACCACTCCACTAATCCCAGCCCCTATGACAGCCTCAGTCAAAGCTACATCTGGAGCAGAGAATACAAAGTATAGAATAGTACTCCCCAATCCAAATGCCATAAATAGGATAACACTACTAGCCAAATCTCTCTCCATCACAACTAAATATGCAACGATAATCAGTGATACAAAAGCACCCAATACAATCAATCCAATCATTGTGAATCCTTCATCTCATCAACTCCACTTTTATTTAAGAAGCTACTACGTAGATAGCTACTTCTTGCCAATATGGAAGATGATAGAGGGTTTGTAAGGAGAATAAATAATCCTAGAAGTATAAGCTTGAACCATAATCCCGGCTCTAAAAACATAGCACCGATGATAACCAGTATGCTCCCTAATGTAGATGCCTTGGTGCCTGCATGCATCCTAGTGATTGCATCAGGCATACGCAAAAGCCCCAAAGCACTAATGATAAGCAAAAGTGTGCCCAAGAAAATAAATATATATCCAATTATATCAAGCATCTTTACCCCTCAATATATTGAATCTAGCAAAAATAATTGTGCCAATAAATCCAATCATTGCAAAAACAAATGCAATATCTAGATAGAGAGAATTTTT
>DAOUPF010000256.1 GCA_030626265.1 Sulfurovum sp. | reverse complement strand
TCACTCCTCCAGAGCTCACGACCATTGGTACCATCATTTACTGTAAAATAGAGTGTCCCGTTAACATCAGTTAAGTAAGAAGGATCGGAACTACCACTCCCACTATATATATCTTTGACTAGAAAGGTACCCTCTAATGTACCATCACTCCTCCAGAGCTCACGACCATTGGTACCATCATTTACTGTAAAATAGAGTGTCCCGTTAACATCAGTTAAGTTCTCAGGATAGGAACTACCACTCCCACTTATTATATCTTTGACTAGAAAGGTACCCTCTGCTGTACCATCACTCCTCCAGAGCTCATGACCATTGGTACTATCATATGCCATAAAATAGAGTGTCCCGTTAATATCAGTTAAGTTCTCAGGATGGGAACTACTACTCCCACTATATATATCTTTGACTAGCCAGGTACCCTCTGCTGTACCATCACTCCTCCAGAGCTCATCACCATTGGTACCATCATATGCCCTAAAATAGAGTATCCCGTTAACATCAGTTAAGGAAGAAGGATCGGAACTACCACTCCCGCTTCTTATATCTTTGACTAGCCAGGTACCATCTACTGTACCATCACTCCTCCAGAGCTCATAACCATTGGTACCATCATTTGCCCTAAAATAGAGTGTCCCGTTAACATCAGTTAAGTTCTCAGGATTGGAACTACTACTCCCACTATATATATCTTTGACTAGCCAGGTACCCTCTAATGTACCATCACTCCTCCAGAGCTCATTACCATTGCTACGATCATTTGCTGCAAAATAATAGATAAAACCAATCTTAATAAATTGGAACCCTTCATTGCTACTCATTAGTGAATCGCCTGAATTAGCATTAATGTCTTTGACTAGCAAAGTACCCTCTACTGTACCATCACTCCTCCAGAGCTCACGACCATTGCTACCATCATTTGCCCTAAAATAGAGTGTCCCTTTAACATCAGTTAAGTAAGAAGGCTCGGAACTATTACCCCCGCTTCTTATATCCTTGACTAGCAAGGTACCCTCTACTGTACCATCACTCCTCCAGAGCTCATGACCATTGGTACTATCATCTGCTGTAAAATAGAGTGTCCCACCTATATCTATACTATTACCTAAATTTGAGGAGTCTGTATTGGTATTAATATCCATAACCATCTGTGTCCCATCACTCTGTCCATTGGTAAACCAAGGCTCGAAGCCATACTCTGTGCCATTGAGTGCTAACATCATAGTCTCTATGACTGTGATATCAACTGTATCTACTTCAGAGTCTGAATTACCATCATTTACTCTGAGGCTTGCTGTATATACTCCTGCTTTATCTGCTAGGAAGCTTGGTTGCATAGCTGTAGTATTATCTAGGGCTGCTGTACTACCTGTTGGAGTCACTAGTGTCCATGAGTATATCAGAGCGATACCCCCATCATCACTACTAGCACTTCCATCTAGAATTACTGTACTGTTTTCATTGACCGTATCATCTTCTCCTGCATTAGCTACTGGCACTTCATTTACTAGTGGGTCTGTACCATTAGCTACTTCATCACTATCTGATGCTCCATCATTGTCATCATCACTATCTGCATTGTTACCTACACCATCACCATCTGTATCTGTATCTTCATCTGGATTTAGAGGGAAGGCATCTGCATCATCTGCTGTTCCATCTCCATCATCATCTGTATCTGAGTTATCACCTGTACCATCACCATCTGTATCTGTATCTTCATCTGGATTTAGAGGAAAGGCATCTGCATCATCTAAGACACCGTCATTGTCATCATCTTCATCTATACCATTTGGTATTCCATCTCCATCAGTATCTATGATTAGTATTCCCAACTCATCTGTAATCGCTTGTATCTCATCTACCTCGTCTACATCCTCTTCTCCTAGTAGAGCTACATAGGCATTGAGTTCATCTATATCTACACCATTTAAATCAATTCCTACATTTATATAATCACTCTCTGTAGGTGCTAAACTCTCTCCATTACTCTGTGCATACTCTACTATTCTTTGCAGATATGTATCTGAGCTTGTACTACCCACACAACCTATCATCACCATCATAGCTACCACTACCATAAAATATTTCAACAAGTACGATACTTTCATTATCATCTCCTCTTATTTGGTATAAAGAGTTTTTATCTCTCCATATTTTCATTATAGCATTCAATTGTCACACAGTAGTCACATTTTGTGATTTTATGCTATTTTATGTTTTTTTCCAAATAAAAGTAGATTATCTCAACAATCTATCTCTACCCCTTACTCTCTATCATCAACTCTTTGAGCTCAGATATCTCTCTTTTAAGAGATTGTATCTCTTTGCTTATATCTTCACTTTGGCTACTATCTGTGTCTTTCTCTTCGTTGTTGATTACTGCCATGGCATCTACTACGATGGCTACTATGAGGTTGACCATGATAAATGTAGCTACAAATATAAATATGATAAAAAATATCCATGCTAGTGGATAGATCTCCATGATAGGACGCACTATTCCCATAGACCACGACTCTAATGTCATGATCTGGAATAGTGTATAAAATGACTCTCCAAGCGTACCAAACCACTGAGGGAACTCATCTCTAAATAGCTGTGTAGCCATGATAGCAAAGATATAGAAGAACAGTACCAGTATACCTGCTATAGAGAGCATCCCAGGGATGACACTCGCTAGTGCAGAGACAATCTTTCGCATCTGAGGCACTACAGTGACTAGTCTAAATAGACGCAGAACTCTGAGAACTCTGAGTATCTCAAAGCCTTGACTCACAGGCATCACTGAGACGGTAACTACAAAGAGGTCAAATAGACTCCAAGGATCTCTAAAAAATGCTACTCTATAGATATAGATACGCAATGCAATCTCTATCACAAATGTAGTGATAACAAAAGAGTTGAACAGCTCAATAGCACTACCCAGAGAGAGCATTAGCTCCCTAGAGGTCTCTAGTCCCATTGTAATGCCGTTGAGTATGATGAGTGTGGTTATAAAGTATTGAAACTTTTTTGAGTCAATAAATAG
>DAOUPF010000015.1 GCA_030626265.1 Sulfurovum sp. | reverse complement strand
TATCGAGACAGTTAGAGGTGAGGGTGGATTGCAAAATCTATTTGAAGCTGATATCATCGTAGCTGGTGGTAGAGGTTCTGTTGGTGATGATATGAAGCTTGTCAAAGAGCTAGCATCTGCACTCAATGAACAAGGAGTGAATACTGAATGGGCATGTTCTAGACCTATAGTTGATGAGGGTATATCTGAATATGCTAGACAGATAGGACAGACTGGTAAAACAGTTCGACCAAAAGTCTATGTGGCTATTGGTGTCAGTGGTGCTGTACAGCATATCGCTGGTATAAAAGAGTCTGAGACTATAGTGGCTATCAACCACAATGCAAAAGAGCCAATCTTTGGAAATTCAGATTTTGGTATCGTAGGTGAGTATGAAGATATATTACCAGAGTTGATAGAGAAAGTAAAAGGTGGATTTACATTCGGTATAGAAGTAAAATAATAGTAATAGGGGTCTGGTGTTGCAATGTTGACCCATAGGGTAAATATTCATATACCTGACTCCCCACCAAGATAAGGGAGAATATATGGTAGGTCGAAGAGTAGGAATTGTTGGTGCAGGAATGGTGGGAGCCACGGCTGCATATAGTTTGGTTATGACAGGGAGTTGTCATAGAGTTATACTTTATGATATCAATACGGATGTAGCAAAAGGAAAAGCCATAGATATTGGGCAATCAACTTGTTATTCTCCTAAAGGAACTGTAGTAACAGCTGCTGAAGAGCCAAGTGGTCTCAAAGATTGTGATATCATAGTCATCACTGCAGGAGTACCTAGAAAAGGCGATATGACTCGTGCAGACTTACTAATGATAAATGCAGGTATCATGAAAGATATTGTGGCCAATATCAAAAAGTATTCTCCAAATGCTATCATCTTGTGTGTCTCAAACCCTCTTGATGTTATGACTTATGTTGTACAGAAGTTAATAGGATGGGACAGATCTAGAATTATAGGTATGGCAGGTGCACTTGATGGTGCGAGAATGGCATATCAGATTCAGAAAAAAGTAGGATATGGCTCTGGTCAAACAAGAGCTATGATACTAGGTGAACATGGACAGCATATGATTCCATATCCAGAGATTTCAGCTGTTGGTGGTGTACCACTAGATCAGCTAATCAATAAAAAAGATATGGAAAAAATCATAGCACGTACAAAAGAAGGCGGTGCAGAGATAGTCAAACATCTAGGTACTTCTGCATACTATGCACCTGGGCGTTCGGTATCAGTGATGGTAGAGGCTATATTGGATGATAGTAGGCTAGTTATGCCATCTTCTGCCGTACTTGATGGAGAATATGGGTATAATGATGTATCGGTTGGTGTACCTGTTGTATTGGGAGCCAGGGGAATCCATGAGATTATTGAGTTGAATCTTGATGAGAGTATGCAGGCAAAGTTCAAAGAGTCTGTAGAAGCAATTCGTGAAAATATCGAGGTTCTGAATTTAAAAGGTTTTTTTGATTAAGGAATAATGATGAGAGAGATAGCGTTTGATACTGTAGTAAAAACAGTGAGAGACATGATTATATATAGTGGAACAGACTTACCACAAGATACATATGATGCTCTTGCGCAAGCGATGGAGAAAGAGAAGTCTCCAGTGAGTAAAGAGGTGATAAGGCAACTTCTGGAAAATGCAGATATAGCCAAAGATGAGAAGAGACCACTATGTCAAGATACAGGTCTTGCAGTATTTTTTGTGCGTGTTGGCGAAGAGGTTCGTATAGATGGTGGACTCCTGAGAGATGCTATAAATAAAGGCACAGAAGAGGGTTATCAAGATGCATATCTCAGAGCTAGTACTTGTGAGCCATTTAGTCGTGCAAACCTCAAAGATACAGTGGGCTACAACCTACCAGCTATTATACATTTTGACCTAGTTGCAGGGGACAAGATAGATATAGAGTATGCTGCCAAAGGTGGAGGCTCAGAGAATGTAAGTAGAGCCAAAGTATTCCCTCCAGCAGCGGGAAAAGCAGGTATAGTACAGTATGCCAAAGAGGTCATCTCTGATGCTGGTGGAAATCCATGCCCCCCTATAACAGTAGGTATAGGAATTGGTGGTACTTTTGAAAAGGCAGTTATTAGCTCTAAGCACGCACTTTTCAGAGATATTGGAAGTAGAAATGCAGATCCAGAGATGGATGAGCTAGAGCAAGAGATATTACTAGAAATCAATAAGCTTGGTATCGGTGCTATGGGAATGGGTGGAACAGAGACTGCACTAGCAGTTCATATAGAGTCAAACCCTTGTCATATCGCATCTCTGCCAGTGTCAGTTAATGTGCAGTGTCACTCATCCCGACACACTCATATCACTATATAAGGAGTGGATTATGGCAAAAACATATAATTTGACTACACCATTGAGTAGTGAAGACACGAGACAACTAGAGAGTGGTGATACGGTTTATCTAAGTGGAGTTTTATTTACTGCTAGAGATGCTGCACACAAAAAATTAGTAGATTTGATAGAAGCAGGTGAGCCTCTACCATTTGACTTGGAGGGTTCAGTCATATACTTTGTAGGGCCAACACCTCCAAAGCCAGGTGACCCTATAGGAAGTGCAGGACCGACTACTAGCTACCGCATGGATAGCTACTCTCCAACTATGCTAAAAAATGGATCCAAAGGCATGATAGGAAAAGGCAAGAGAAATCAAGAGGTCAAAGACGCTTGTGCTCAGTATGATAGTATCTATTTTGGTGCTACTGGAGGAGCTGGTGCTCTGCTAGGCAAGCTCATCAAGTCAGCAGAGATAGTAGCATACCCAGAACTGGGACCTGAGGCAGTACGCCGCCTAGAGGTAGAAAACTTTCCAGTAACAGTTATCAATGATACCAAAGGAAATGATCTTTACCAGATGGGTAGAGAGCAGTACGAAGTGAAGTAAGAGGGCTTAGCCCCTCTTATAGATTATAAAAAAATATCCCTATAAATATCTTCATCAAAAGCCACAATAACCCTATCTTCATACTCAATCACAGGTCGTTTGATTAGATAGTTCTCTTTTGCCATCCACTCTACTTTCCCTATATTGTCAAGATTTAGTTCTTTGAGGTTTAGTGTTCTATATTTGGTTCCGCGAGTATTAAAAAGTACTTTTATCTCTATCTGTTCTAGCCATTGATTTATCTTATCTGTGCCTACAGACTCTTTTTTATAATCTACAAAATCAAACTCTATTTCATTTGCCTTCATAAACTTGATAGCTTTGCTTACGGTAGAACAAGTTTTTATACCGTATATAGTAATAGGCTTAATCATAAAAATATTTTATATGTTTTCTATTCGTAATCACACTTATCAATATCAAGTGCTTTTAGTACTTTCTCTATAAATTCACCAGAAGTTCTAGTACAGATATAGTCCTCTCCACTAAACTCTATACTAAATGCTCCGCTATCATTTTCTAGTCTTCTATGTATCACTTCAGGATGGACATCCATCTCTTTCTCTATATCTGCGACGGTATCACATATAATCAATCTAGACTTTGGGTTAGTGTACTCTATAGAGAGTCTCATGTAGCCCTCTTCCATAGCTACTTTGGCATGACGGTTAAAAATCATAAAAATCCTTATGCTTAATTTTTGTATTTTATCATATTTCATATAGTTTTTGTATTTTATTGTAATACTATTCTCATATTTTATATACACAAAGTATAAATTTAAAATTATCCCTAAATATAAAGACTAAGTACTATTTTTGTAATTCTATGCCATAATCTGTGATTATATCTTCTTTATCACAGTTTAGATAGTACATCCTTGTCATTTTAATCTAATATTGATATTATACTACTAAAATGCTTTTTTTAAATGACAAACCTTGTGAAAATTAGGTACGGAAAGTTGCATATCTCATGTAGATAGCCAAATTGCTCATTATAACTATATCGGGGACTATATCCATGGTAAGACAAAACAATAAACATACAACTAATTTGTTACTAACTATCCTTTTTGTGATAGCAACTTTTATATCTTCGTCTAATGCAGATCCTTTTCCTCCTAATAATACTAATAATGCCTCAGGAATGCATTATGCTCCTGTAGCATGGCCAGCAGAGGCGGAGTGGAAACCTTACGGTCGTTTTGGTGAGAGTGTTATTGATCCTGCTAAAGATGATCCTTCACATGGGGGGACAACACCTCAAAACTATGTGAGTATCACTTCCTCTTGTGATGATGCTACTGCACCGAGTATATACTACTACTTAAGAACAGGTGCGACACCTGCGGATGATGTCATCATGTTTAGATGGAGAGTGGGACAGATAGCAAATACCTATGCTACTGGACCTAGTGCTGGTACTTATGGTACAACTGACCCTTGGGGTTCTGCATTATGGACGGTATTCTTTGACCTAGATGGAGATGGATACCGAGATATAGCTGCACACTTGGATGGATCTTCTGGTAGCCCAGGAGAAGATATTGATAGAATAGTTGGTATTTATTCAGATAATCCAACCCAATCTCTTGATTATAATGATAATCCCAATATTCATCTTCTTGGACATAACCCTACAGCATTTGTAGATACAACTGGCACTAACAAAATTTATAACTATCATAGTACACTATCACCAGACACCAATTGGCCCAATGGTGCTGATGAAAATGTGTGGGATTATGGTACAACTAGATCTACAGTAAGTGCATCCTCACCATGCAATGAGTACTATATTGACTACCAAATTCCGGTGGCTATGATAGATGCAAGTGCCGAAGGTGGCCCAGCATTGGATAGAACTATACCTCTCTCTATGCTTTTTTGTACATCAAACTCTTTGAATAATCCAATGCAAAAAGATTGTGCACTCGACAACACATGGACTGGAGACCCCAATAAGCCTGCACCTTTTGGTGACTATCTGAGTTTTGACAAGGAAAATCCCTATGTCCAGCCTATCGTTGATGATATCACAGCGGCAGGGTGTAGTCCCACTACGATACTTACAGCGAAGATTAAAGATTCTATTGCAATTGTTGATGGAGAGACTGTCTCTTCACTCAAAGAAGTACAGTTTTGGGTTTACCGTGATGTTGATGGTAATGGTAAAGATGATGATGAGGCATATGGAAGCAAGTGGGAATTTGCTGAAAATGCTATCTCGACAAGTCTCAACACATGGGTAGCCGAATGGAACTCGAAAGAACTTTTTGCAGGGCAGTACCTTATTGGTGTAGTGGCTATAGATGACCCAACAAAAGTTGATGTCAATATGGACAAAAATGGTATAACCAATATTACTTTTTCGTTCCTAAGTGAAGCTGAAGTGAATGATACAGCAAAAATACCAGAACATTTTAAAAATAACTACCCTGATGATAATGTTACCTATGACTGGCATGCCAATCCAGAGATAACAGGGGTTAAGGATGTCGGACTCTCCAGTAATACTTGTGGTACTATACCTGGTGTAAAAAAGTTTGCCTCTATTGACAACATTGTTGCCGGTGATGATGTAAACTATACTATTGTTTTAACAAATAAGACAGGGTATGATATCAATGCTACACGAATAATAGATAACCTACCTAAAGGTTTTACCTATAACAGAACCATTAGTTTGGAGTATAATCATTCAGGAGCAGTGACTGATGTAACAAATGATACAACATATTCTGCTCCTGATGTTAACAGTACAGGTACCATAGTATGGGATTTTAATGTCACAACTGAAACCAATAGTACTGTCACTTTAGTATTTGAAGCTACTGCTTCTGATAAATCAGGTTCCTATAATAACCACTCTTTAGTAGATACCTCCTCTTTTGGACTTGTTACGAGTAATCTTGCACTAGTACAAGTTGATGCTGCAAGGATAAGTCTCTCTAAGATACCTAGTAGCTACTTTGTAGATCCTGGTGAATCTCTTATCTATACACTTAAGTACTCTAATGACTCAAATGTAGAGCTAACCAATGTCGAACTTAATGATATACTCCCTCCAAATGTGACTTGTAACAGTTACTCACTCAATGGTGGATCAGATGTAGACTGTACAGGGAATGAGCCAACTATAGCTATAGATATTGGAACAGTTTTGGGATTGGAAGGTGGTACAGTTGAGATGAATGTAACTGTAGATGCTAGCTACTCTAGTGCTTCATTACTCAACAATGCAACACTTAATGTTACTGCACCTGATGGGTCAGATGTTAACAAAAGTGCAGAGAGTACGATAGCAGTGGATGTACCAGTAGCAGCGTTTACACTAGAGAAAGAGTCAGATACGGATTTTGTAGAACTTAACGGTAATATTGTTTATACAATAACATATAAAAATTATGGTGATGCTCCTGCAACCGATGTAGTAATTACCGATAGACGACCTATAGGTTTTGTTTTTGTTGAGACCAACACAACTGTAGGTTATACTGACAATGGTGATAGATCACATAGCTGGAGTTTAGGAACTGTTGAGGTTAATGGTACAGCTTCTATTACGATTACATTAAAAGCTGAAGAAGATCCTGTAGTAACAGATACATTTACCGGACCTAACCCTAGTACAAATGAGATTGATTTAACATGGAGTGATCCTGATAATGGTGGTGTAGTCTATGCTAATGACACTGTTGGTGTTGATAGTGATACATGTATCGCCTTCTACGCAACTAACATTAGAGAAGATGTAGGATATGATGGAATTCAAAATATCACTCAAACAGAGATAGTTAATCCTGAGATGACTATGGATTTTAACTATACAAATTCGAAAGGTGGTATACAAGATGTAGGAAGCTTCTATATGGATACCGACTTGAGTCAAGATGTCAATAGTAGTGATCTTACAAAATTTAATATGCTTATAGACTATACACCAAGTGAAAATTCAACAGTTAAATTTTATTTGGATATTTATGACTATAATCCTCTTGATGGAAACACGAGGCTAATAGAAGGAAATGTATCAAAAAGTACGAGTGGAAACGCACAAAAAACGATTATGCTGCAACCAAGTGAGGCATTTTATATAGCAGCAGGCCATAGGATTAAGTGGGATGTCCGTATAGAGTCTAGTGTTGATCAAATAATCTATCTGCATATCAATAGCCTGAATAGTCGTGCATTACAATGTAGGGTTGCACCTGCTGTGATGAGTGTATCAAAAACCGTTGATACTACTCATATAGAAACAGCAGATTTACCTAAAGGTATCAACTACACGATAGAAGTGGCAAATATAAGCGGAACTACCGTCACAGGGATAGATGTCAATGAGACATTCCCTGATAATGTGACTTGTAATAGCTATAGCATAGATGGAGGAGCTGCTACTTCATGCCCATCTCCATTTTCTGTAGCTTTATCAGATATCGATTCAGGTCTTAGTAGGACTATAAATATCAATGCTACAGTAGAGTCAGCAGCATCAGGTACACTAACCAACTTTGTGGTAGCTAGCAGTGACAATGCTAAAGATGTCAACGATACAGCAGAGACAACTGTAGGTTCTTTAGTTCCTCCTCAGCTCATTATAAGTAAAGATGTCAATGCTACCTATATGTCTGCGAGTGATACTGTTCGTTATACTCTTACCGTTGTCAATATAGGTGGAAAGGCTAACGATATCACGGTATCTGATACTATACCACAAGAGGCGTATTTCAGTTATCTTACAGGAAGTATAGATGGTAACAGCAGTGGTTCAGGTGTAGTCATAGGAGACGATACTAACAGCCCGAATCTCAATTGGACTATCTCTAGTCTAGGACAGGGTGAGACGGCAACACTGATATATGATATGAAAACATCTGCTACGGGTATACCAGCGGGTATTGTTACTCGTGACAACGTTGCCACTGTCTCAGACCCCACGTACTGTACAGATGCTAATGTCTCAGGATGTACGAGTAATGTTGTTACAGTATCTATCTCGGGTAATCCTGAATTGGAGATAGTCAAAACAGTCAGTAATCCTACACCTAAGCCAGGTGAAGTTATCGTCTATACGATTGTTCTTAAAAATATAGGTTCAACTACAGCAACATCTGTGATAATAAGGGATCCTCTTACTTCTCCACAAGATCCTGTAGTTAGTGATAATTTAATATATAATAGTCAAACTATGGAGCTTAATACAACAGCAGGAACAGCAATTTTCAATGCTGCAGAGAATCACTTAGAATTTGAATTAGGTGATATAGCAGCAGGTGATACTGTAACGATGCAAGTGGAATTGCAAGTGAGAGAACCTTTACCAAGTGGAATAAATATTATAACAAATCGTGCTAGTGCAGCAGCATCTAATGCAAGAATGGTTAAGAGTGCAGTAGATATCACAGTTAAAGCTGATGTTAATCTCACAGTAGACATCAGTGGACCTAGCTTTGAGCCATACCCCAATGCCAAGATAAAATCTGGCTCTACTGGAACAACACTAAGTCTCTACGATACTTCACTACTCACAGTAGGTGATCTCATCAAAGTAGATGGAGAAGTTGTGACTATCACCTCTGTCACAGGAGATAGTATCGAGGTAGATAGATCTATTACAGTGAGTACTAATAGTGATATTGCTGTAGGTGTCACCTACAATGTTATCTACAAAAATGTAGGAAATGCCGATGCCAATGACACACAATTGACAGTTGACTTGGGTGGGTTGGACTACTATAGCTCTACAGGCAATGGTGTAGAGAGTGGAGGTACGGTCACATGGGATCTTAGCTCTACGGTGGTGAGTGGTAAACAAGGGAGCTTTCAAATTATTGCATTTCCACCAGCGTATGGGAGTTATACTTTGGATGCCCTGATTCAGAGTCAAGATGTACGAGACAACGCTGAACCAGATAACCGTGATTCTGTCACGACTATCTTTGGTGGATTGGTCATTAAGAAAAGTACATCTACCCCATTGCTACAATCACCAAACATAGGTACTGCGGATGCAAACTATACGATTACTATTAGTAATACGCTACCAGATAGTATTGCTGATGTGAATGTTTCAGATATTTTACCTAGTGGCTTTAGTTATAAATCAGAGACAAATACTGGAGGGTGTACCGCAGATGGAGATGCAAACTATCCATCATGGACAGGATGTACTGTTCCTGCTAGTGGTAATATCACCATTGAATTTATCGCAACCATAGATGCCAATACATCAGCAACAACACATCAAAATGCAGTTGTGGTAAGTACATCAGAAGCTAACATCTCTATCTCGCAATATGATGAACTCTCCAGTAATGCAGAAGATGTCACAGTCTTTGACAATGGCATGATAGAGGGGTATATCTTTGAAGACAAAAATGATAATGGTGTTTATGATGATGGTATCGATGTACCGTTTACTAATATTGAAATCAATATCAGTAAAGACAGTAATGCCTCTTTCTTTTATACGCTCTATACGGATGCGGATGGATATTTCTACCGTGATGTGGAGAATGACAACTGGACAGTAGATTACAACTCAAGTGTCCCAGATGGTCAGGGTCTGAGCCTAGGTACAGGTACTAACCCAACCAAATACCAAGTCCTCCCTAGACAAAAAGTAACAGATATCAATGCATATATATCAGGTCTAGATCTCAACATCACCAAGACAGCCAGCAACCTAACACCATACATGGGTACAGATGTCAACTTCACCATCAGAGTCACCAATGCAGGCCCAGGAGCCGCCACAGATGTCAATGCTACTGACAAGCTACCGACAGGGTTCATCTACAGAAGCCATAGTGCTAGTGTGGTGAGCGACTATAATGACACTACTGGTGTCTGGGAGATAGGTGATATGAGCTTCAACGCTACAGTTGAGCTCAACATCACAGCCGAAGTCAATGCCACAGGTGTATATCTCAATGAATCCAATGTCACATCAGCAGATACAGATACCAACCTCACTAACAACGAAGCCAATGTCACACTAACTCCAAAATCAATGGCAAATCTCAACATCTCTAAAGATGTCAATGTCTCCAACCCATATGTTGGCACAGATGTCAACTTCACCATCATGGTCATTAACAATGGCCCAAGTAATGCCACAGATGTCAATGTCACAGATGCTCTACCGAATGGTTATATATATAGAGATAGTAATGTCTCTCAGGGAACAGACTATAATATCACCACAGGTATCTGGAGAGTAGGCACCCTAGCAGTAGATGACAATGCCACCCTAATCATCCAAGCCATAGTAACAGCGACAGATGACTACACCAACGAAGCTAATGTCACAAGCATAGAGCACGATGCAAACCTATTAGACAACAATGCCAGTGTGACACCTACCCCTATCCCAGTAGCAGACCTGAACATCTCCAAAGATGTCAACGATACTACCCCAATAGTAGGTACCGATGTCAACTTCACGATCACAGTCATCAACAACGGCCCAAGCACCGCTATGGATATAAATGTCACAGATGTGTTGCCAAATGGGTATATATATAGAGATAGTAATGTCACTCAAGGAGCTGACTACAATGCCACAACAGGTATCTGGGAGGCAGGAAATCTGGCAGTAAATACCAACGCCACTCTATGGATTACTGCCGAAGTCAACACCTCAGGGTTATATAGAAATGATGTGAATGTCACATCTATTACTTATGACAGTAACTTAACAGACAATAACAACTCAGAGACAACTACACCAGTAAATATAATAGATGCAGTCGATGACAACTTCACTACACCAATCAATGGTCTTACTGGTGGTAATGCAGGAGCTGTTGATGGAAATGATACACTCAATGGTGTACTCATTAACCTAGGTACAGATGTCAATATCATAACAGTAGGTACAGACTCTCCATTCCTAGATATCAATACAATAACAGGTCAAGCATTCGTTCCAGCTAATACACCATCAGGAACTTATACAGAGAGCTATACCATCTGTGAAATTGCTTACCCTAATAACTGTGATGAAGCCAATGTAACAGTAGTTGTAGTTACCTCAGATCTAAACATCACTAAAGAGATGATAGGTTCAGTAGATGTAGATGGTTCTGGTACATTAAGTGTAGGAGATACATTTAACTAT
>DAOUPF010000071.1 GCA_030626265.1 Sulfurovum sp. | reverse complement strand
ATGAGTAGTCTAGCATCTGGAGTTCCATGTCGTAGACTGATAGGCTTGTCATAGTGTGTTACCATGCGTCTAGTAGTTCTATATCCATGGTTTACTAGAGGGTAGCCATTGAGCATATTTTCATCATTTTCTTCTGAAAGGGCAAGCATTTTCTTTGCCATTTCGTAGTCGTTGAGCCTAGTGTTACTATCTATCGTCAGTGGCAATACATCTACACCAGCTCCGACAAACTCACCATAAAGTTCATACACTTTGTCATAAGTAGGAAATCCACCACGAGGTTGTACTAAAATCTTCTCAGAGTTTTTAAAATGGTGTGATATAAATAGATTTTTGCTAGCACCGGTGATAAACTCTTTTATCTCATCGAAATCAAAACTATCAGTGTAGGGTGTCTGGGTGATGATATCTCTCTCTGTTTGAAACATACTCTACGCCACCTTAGCTTTGAGGACTTTCTCTATAGCATCTAGCCCATCATTAAGATCAGTTTGATGAAATACGAGGTCATAGCCATATGCCTTATACTTTGGTATCATCTCCTCTTCGGTGGCTTCTCCTACACTGAGATTTCCGCCTATAGCAAAAAGAACTCCATCTAGGTCAAATCTACTCTTTAGAAATAGTAAATCCCTAGACCACCCCTCTGCCTCACCATTGAGTGAAGAGATGAGTAGCAAGTCAGCATCAGTTTCGATGACTGCATCTATGAACTCTTCGAGATAAGTATTTACCCCAAGATTAAATACCTCAAAGCCTCTCTCTTGCAGAGAGATCTCTATCAATCTATTGGCTACAACATGTATATCATTACCCACAACACCCGTGACGACTCTCATTGTTACACCCTTTCTATTGTTGATATATTATCAGATATTGTTTAAAGTGTAGTAATTGTGCTGTTTTTCAGTAAAATCCAAGTAAATATCTTAGACAAAACTTTTTTTGTTAAAACTATTGACAAAAATAATTTTGTCTGATATAATGACAAAATATAATTTGTCAAAGGATGAAATATGAATTTAATTGTTGGTCCAGTAGCCCGTGGAGATAACTTTTGGGATAGACCTTATATATTGGAAGACTTATGGTCTAACATAGATAGTGGGACACATACTCTTTTAGTAGCCCCACGCCGTGTGGGAAAAACTTCTTTAATGTTTAGACTACTAGATGAACCTAAAAAAGATTATATAGTTCTATATCTGATTAGTGAATCAGCCCAAAATGCCCATACATTTTGGGAGATGTTGTTTGAAGCGTTTACTGAAGACAAGTTTATAGCCACTATTGAGGTAAAAGCCAAAAAAATATATGACAAGCTAAAAACGATTCGTATCAATGAAGCAGGTATAAAAGGTATAAAATTTGGGGAGAGTGATAGCGTAGATTACAGTAAAGCATTTAAAGAGATATTAAAAAGCTTTGATTCAGACAAGAAGCTGGTTATCATGATGGATGAATTTTCACAAACTATCGAAAACATTATAAAACATGAAAGTGTACAAAGTGCAGAAAAATTACTTGCAGAACATAGAAGTCTAAGACAAGACCCTAATATCATGGGAAAAATAACATTTATATATGCAGGCTCCATAGGCTTAGAAGGTGTGGTTTCTAGCATCAATGCTGTACATAGTATTAATGATATAAGTTCAGTAAAGGTTACCCCACTCGAACAGAAAGAAGCAAAGACATTTGCGAGTCATCTATGTCTTGAAAGTAACATCACCATAGGTAATGATGAAATCAAGTATGTATTGGAGAAAATAGAATGGCATATGCCATTTTATCTACAACTTATAGTGAAAGAAATACAAAGACTCTACAGAAGAGACCCTATAGTCAACATTGAGGTTATAGATGAAGCTATCAATAATGCTTTAGCAAATAGACAACATTTTGAACATTGGGAAAATAGACTTCATGTACTTTCAAAAGATAAAAAAAGTTTTGTAATAGAGATACTAAATATCATCTCTGAACATAAACGACTAGAGTCCAAAGAGATACTGAACATTGCTAATAAATATAACTTAGATGAAAAAGTACGAAAAGAGGTACTTCACTCTCTGGTGTATGACGGTTATGTTAATAGTGAAATAGACCCTAAAGTGTATCGCTTCAATTCTCCTATCTTACGCATATGGTGGTATAGAAATGTCGCAAACTAATACAACTAGATACAAGTACAATCCAAATGAAATGGCTGAGGATGAATTTTTAAAAAGGTTTGTAGTCAGACAAGAGGTGTTTGATGAGATATTTGAAGCGTTGCAGAGTGCAGACTATTCTGTACCAAATCAACACCATATAGTCGTAGGACAAAGAGGGCAAGGTAAGACTACCATACTGCGTAAAATAAGCCTAGAGATAAATAAAGATAAAAAACTCTCTAAGTTTCTGATACCTGTACAGTTTACAGAAGAGCAGTATAGTATGCGAGGGCTATGTAGCCTATGGGAAAGAGTGGCAGAGCATTTGGAGGATAATTATGAAGAGATGTTTGAAGATGCTTTAGAACAAGTGGAGATGCATGAAGAAGATGCAAACTATGAGATGAAATGTTTTTCGTACTTAGAAAAGCAGTTAAAGCAGCATGACAAAAAGCTTGTACTGTTCATAGATAACATTAACATACTCCTAGAAAGTCTTAAAGAGCAAGAACAGCATCACTTAAGAGAGATACTTCTGACTTCATCTTCTTTCATCATAGTGGGTGGTTCTACAAAGATGTTTGAACAGCAGTATGAGTACTCTAAACCTTTTTACGAGTTTTTTAACATCATAGCACTTGAAGGACTTACTTTTGATGAGAGTACAGCTTTACTAAAGACACTAGGTGACAAAGAGCAGACAAAAAAGATAGAAGAGATTATAGAACATAACCCAGCACGTCTAGAAACACTTAGACGTGTGACAGGAGGAGTACCTAGAACCATGGTTATGCTTTTTGACATCTTCATAGAAGATAATGGCAATACCTTTAATGACCTCATGAAAGTACTAGATGATGTGACTCCACTGTACCAAGAACGTATGAATCACATACCAAAAGTACTACAAAACATCACTCATGCTATAGCTATAAATTGGGATGGTATGCTTACTAAAGAGATAGCCAAAAAGACAAAGTTGGAGAGTAAAGTAGTCTCAGCTCAACTCAAACAGCTAGAAAAGTACCACATAGTAGAGTCAGTGTCTATAGGAAAAAATAAAATATATAGCATTAAAGAGAGATTTTTTAATATCTGGTATTTGATGCGTTTTGGTAAGAAAAAAGATAGAAATAGGGTGGAGTGGCTCATACAGTTTTTACTTGCTTGGTATAGCAGAGAGGAGTTAGAAGATAAAGCGAAGAATTTTATACTTAATTGTAAGACAAATGAGTACAATCCTCAATATGTATTGCAATATACGGAAGCTTTACGGTACTCTGGTATTGATGATGACTTGGAAAGTAAATTAAAACAGAGTGCAAATAACTTCTTAGTTGATGCAGGTTCATCTTTAACGAGTGATTTATCTGATTCAAATCTTGAGTTGTACAAAAAAGTACAGCTTACATACGATAGTGAAGGTGTAGAAAAAGCTATTAATATATTAGAAAAATCGGGAAAGAGAACGAGTGATATGTCTAATAACCTTGGAGCTTTATATGCTGCCAATAATGATAATGGAAAAGCTGAAGAGTGCTATCTTGATGCAATAGAGAAAGGGAATATAGATGCACTAAATAACCTTGGAATGCTTTATAGTGATGATGATGCATATGAAAAAGCAGAAATGTATTATTTGAAAGCAATAAAAAATGGAAATACTGATGCTATATTTAATTTAGCACATGGTTATAATAAAAATGGAAATTATAAGAAATCAGAAAAATATTATCTAAAAGCTATAGAGTTAGAGGATATAGATGCTTTCAATAATCTTGCAGCACAGTATTATACTCAGGGTGAAAAGATGGAAGATGCTCTTAGGTTTGCGAGGTTAGCATATAAAAAGAGAGCAGAAGATCCTAATTTTATATACAATTTGGCATGTATAGAGCTATGGTCAGAAAATTTTTCAAATAGTTATGGAAAGTTTATAAATTTATTAAAGTATACAATTTTAATATTATCAAATGATAAATCAATTATGACATATTTAAACCTCCTCATAGCAAAAGGACAACTATACAAAGCCAAAGAATTTCTAGAAATACCTGAATATCAACTCAGAGAACGATACAAACCCATATGGTATGCACTCATGACACTCATGCAAGATGACTTTCCTCCTGAGATTAAAAAGATGGGTAGTGAACTTAAAAGTACAGTAAATGAGGTACTTGAAGAGATAGAGAAACTAAAAGTGAAGTATGCTTTATAGATACTAATGTATAATTAGAAATAAAAACATAGGAGATTATATGTTATTTGCAACAGCTGATATATGTGATGAGTATAAAGAGAAAGTACAGGTCTTAGAGGAGAGTTTGAGCTCTTTTGGTGGAGTGGATAGCTTTTGTGGGGAGATAGTAACAGTGAAGCTAGATGATGAGAATAGTGGGCTAATAACACTACTAAGAGACTGCAAAGGTGAGGGCAGAGTAGTAGTAGTGGATGTGGACAAAAGCTACTATGCAGTAGTTGGAGACAATCTCATGAAATTTGCTAGAGATAATGGCTGGGCTGGGATAGTTATCAATGGATATGTGAGGGATATAAAGATTACTAGAACTATACCTGTAGGGCTTTTTGCCATGGGTACATGTCCTAAAAAGAGTTTCAAAAAATCTGAGTCACTGTTGGGTGTAAATCTTGAATTTGGTGGAGTTGTATTTAGAGAAGGTGAGTATCTGTATGCTGATGAGGATGGAGTTATAGTATCTCAAAATGAGCTCTAGATGTTACCAATTATTACAATTTAGTCATATAAATATAGTATAAGTACAATAATTGTGGCTTTTTTTTAAGAAAATATAGATAAAATAATCTATATAAACTTACTTTAGGAGCAAGAATGAAACAGACACTTATGGGTAATGATGCCATAGCTTGGGGGCTTGTGCATGCCAATGTGGATATGGTCAGTGGATATCCTGGTACTCCGTCTAGCGAGATATTGACAGTAGTACAGAAGATAAAGCATCAGCTAGGGCTTGATATCTATGCAGAGTGGGGAACCAATGAGAAAGTTGGTTTCGAAGTCGCATATGCAGGGGCAATTGCAGGTAAACGAACCTGTGCCACTATGAAGCAAGTAGGACTCAATGTAGCCTCAGATGCTCTCATGAGTGCTTCATATATAGGAAACCTAGGTGGTATGCTGCTCATTGCCGCTGATGACCCAGGCTTTCACTCTTCTCAAACAGAGCAGGATAGTCGTGTATTTGCTAAGTTTGCACGCATACCTGTATTAGATCCTGCCACTCCACAAGATGCTTATGATATGGTCAAGTATGGTGTAGAGCTATCTGAGCAGTTTCAGATACCTGTGATGCTTCGTCCTGTGATGAGAGTTTGTCATGCTAGAGAAATCATAGAGATGGATGCTGAGACAAACTTCAAACCAAATGAGGGTAAGTTTATTCGTGATATTCCTCGCTGGGCTTGTGTGCCTCGCGCAGGTAGATTTGTGCAGGGTGGTGAGCAGTTGGAGAGGATAGAGGTAATCTCTGAGTATAACTGGGAGCATCTACTCAAGAAAGAGTTTGACAGATGCAAAGGAGGAAAACTACTAATCCTCACTAGTGGTACAGGGGATGGCTTTGTCAGAGAGACACTCAGTGATCTAGGACTTGAAGCAGATGTAGTCAAGATCCTCATGCCATACCCTCTGCCAGCTGACAAAATCAGAGAGCAGTTTGATAGATATGACAAAGTGCTTGTCATGGAGGAGCCATATCCATGTGTAGAGGAGCAGCTAGCTTGTGAAAAGGTATATGGTAAAAACACAGGTACAACTCATCGTATAGATGAGATGAGTAAAGAAGAGGTACTAAAAGCATATCAAAAAGTAGGGCTATACAGTGGTGACAATATATATGCTCTCCCACCAGAGCTAGACTTTGATATAAGTGCCCGTCCTCCAGCACTATGCCCTGGCTGCCCTCACCGTGATATCTACTATGCTATCACCAAGGTATTTAAGCATAAAAAGAGTATCTACCCTTCAGATATAGGGTGCTATACGCTAGCTCTGGCTCAAGGAGCTATAGACTCTATACTATGTATGGGGGCTAGTGTATCTATGGCTAGTGGATTTGCTCTGGCAGATCCTGAAAAGACAGTTGTAGCTACTATAGGTGATGGTACATTCTTCCACTCTGGTATCCCACCACTACTCAATGCTGTATATCAAAATCACAAGTTTATACTGGTCATTCTGGATAACTCAGTTATAGCTATGACAGGACGACAAACTACACCATCAAGAAGCAATAAAAACATAGATATCAAAAAGATAGTGGAGGGTATGGGTATAGAGTGCATGGAGCATCATTACTCACACCATATGCAAGATAATATAGACTTTTTTAAAGGTGTAAAAAAAGTATATGAAGATGCAACAGGGCCCACTGTAGTAGTAGTACGAGAGTTTTGTATCTTGGATGCTGAGAGAGCTCCTGACTTTATCCCTGGGTTATTTGTAAAAGTAGATGCAGAGCTGTGTGTCGCCTGTGATCAGTGTACTACAGTATATAAATGTCCTCCTATGGCGTATAATGAGGATGGTAAGATAGAGATAGATCCATTCT
>DAOUPF010000057.1 GCA_030626265.1 Sulfurovum sp. | reverse complement strand
CTGCTTGCTAGTTGTGAGTTTGTAGGATTGATAACAAACTCTCCATCTATCTTGGCGATTCTTACAGCTCCCACTGTTTGAGCTACAGGAGTATCTGATACAAATAGAGCTGCTGAAGCAGCATGGAGAGCTGCTACTTGCATATCCACTTCACTATCACTACTAAGTACCATCACAGCAATAGACACTGGATATCTAAATCCTTTAGGAAATAGTGGTCTGAGTGATCTATCTACTATGCGAGAAGTAAGTGTCTCAAAATCACCTGGCTTTGTCTCTCTCTTGATAAAGCCCCCAGGGATTTTGGATGCTGCGTATGATTTTTCCATATACTGCACTGTCATAGGCAAAAAGTCCTCTGTGACTGCCTTCTCATCTATAGCAACTGTTGCTAGTATCACTGCCTTGCCTTGTGTATACATCACTGCACCACTTGCCTGTTTTGCTACCTTGTCAAATGTGTAGCTCTCTTGAAGATTATTTATATCAATCTTTACTATTTTTTCATTCATAACTATTTAAAATCCTTTCTATCTGGCTAAATTCTGGTTTATCTAGATTTTCGTAGTAGTATTCTATCGAAATATAATCTCTTATCCGATGAGGGCAAAATACACCATCCCCAATCTGAGTCAAACTCTCATAAGCTGATTCATCTAGTATAGGTGTTGCCATGTATACATTTTTGGCTCCTAGTGCAATCATAGATTTGATAGCGACCATAGCTGTAAAGTCCGTCTCAACACACTCATCTACCAAGATAATAGCCTTATCTTTGACCGATCGTATCGGCTCACCTTTTCTGTATTTGTATATATAAGAGAGTATCTTTTCATCATATACTTTTTTTGCCTCTTTATAGACATACTCCTCTTCTATCTCAAAGGCATCTACCAAGGCTTTATGTATGACTATCTCTTTGACCTCACTCACTTTTGCTATAGAGAGTTCTGGATTATTTGGGGATAGTATAGACTCTGTTAATAGTATATCCATACTACAACCTAACTTTTTAGCTACAATATCTGCTAAAAAAACTCCTCCTTCACTAAGTCCAATAACCATACTATCTCTATCTTGAAAGAAGTTTGCAGGTAGTGAATCAAAAAGTTGTTCTGCTGCATCTTCTCTATCGGCAAAGTATTTTTGGTTGCTTGAGTTCTTTGTCATTCTCTACCCCACTATTACTTTATTTCCGTTCCACCAAATGGAATTAGATTGAGTTTGACCAAGAAAGTATCACTATCTATAGAGCCTCCACCATCTTTTTCTAAGACTGGACTAGTATCATGAGCATAGCTAAGTTCTACACTCCAACAGCCTCTATTATACAACAGTCCCGTTTTCCATTTCTTACTATACTTTTCATCCAAGTCATATGTCATACTACCAAAGAGCTTGATATCCTTGTTATATTTGTATTTTGTATCAAAGGCTACCTCATTTGACAATATATTATCATCTGCTAAATCTTTTCTCCAAAAATGCTCCATATTTAGATAAAGTTTATCATCACCATATCGTATCTTGTTTGAAATCTCTGATAAACCTTGATACTCAAATGAGTACTCAAATGAGTTTATCACTTTCCATTTGTCATAGCTAAACTCAAGCTCATGCCTCAAGTCACCCCAATGCTCATCTCTATCTGGATAGTATGTCTGAGACACTCTCTGTAGAGCCCCAAGATCTAGAGTATTGCCATGCCAAAATTGACTCAGAGAGAGTGTGATCTTATCATCAAATGGTTTACGCGTCAAGAAGTCTTTGCGAAGTTGGTTATCCAATGCCTCATACTCCTCTACACCTTTTCCTTTGTGATCCTGCTTTGCATACTCTAAAGCCCATTGCAAAGTATGTATCCCACTCTCGTATGGCTTGAGCGTATCCGAGTATAGCTTTATCTTGTGAGTAGCAGATACTGTACTATAATCATCATCTACTATATCATTTATGTCAAAATATCCACTATACAGATATACCTCTTCACTAAGCTCCAGCTTCAAATAATCATCTAAAAAAGAGGTGTTATATTTGATTGGTATAGATAGCTCTAGCTGTTTGGACTCGGAGCCTCTGTTTCGTATATAATTATATACTCCTATATCCATGCTATATGTAAGGTTCTCTATGCCTATATCATCTGTAAACTTATGCCACCTCATAGATGGAAGCTCTTGAAGTGTATCTTGGTTGCTATCTTTGTTTGCATCCAAAAAATAGCGAGCATTGAGTCCAAAATAGTTCTTATCATCAAAGAGCATATAGTTAATCTTAGACTCTTTTAGATGTGAATCTGATAGATGATATAGTGAATTGTTTTGTAAGTTTAGATAATCTATATCATTGAACAGGACTAGGTTGGCATATAAGCCATCACTGTATCCGTCTGGCTTACTAGAGCCCAAAACATCACTACTCTCATAACTAGCTTCTACTCCATAGTGCTCTGCATTTTTTAGATTATTCTCTTGCGTATAGTCATCTTTATCTTCAAAGTACCCCACACGCAGATAACCAGAGGAGTTTGCACTATCTGCAAAACGTAGAGTTGAATATAACCCTAAGCTTCTATTTGTTCTAACCTGTGGGTTGAACTCTAAATCCGCACTAGGGCTAAGTGCCAAAAAGATTGGCTGTTCATACAAGAATCCATCTTTTGAATTATAACCTAGCTTTGGCATGAGCAATCCTGAGCTCCGCTCTCTAGAGGTAGAAAATGCCAGATATGGAAAATAAAATATAGGGGTGTCACCTACGTAAAATTTTATATCTTTGAGTTTTATATACTTTGTTTTGGTATTGTATTTTGCCTCAGAAAATTCCATATGCCAATCAGGGTTATCAACCATACAGCTAGAGAAAAGTGCATCTTTGAGAGAATAACACTCTTCTGCTTTTTCAGCTATCTTTGAAGAGAGCCATATGTCATCTTTGTTTTTATAGAAAAACTTCTCAAATAAAACTCTATTTTTCTTAGTTTCTAATATAACCTTCTGGGTTGTAACGCTGCTCCCATCTGGATTTTTGATACGGACATTTCCACTGACAACCAAGATTTTACGCTTCTTATCATATCTTGCCGTATCTGCCAAAAAAAGTGTTTTTGAGTATTTTAGGACTATATGCCCTTTTGCATAGAGATAGTTATCATCTCCACTGATATCTTTTGCCTGTAGTACTACTTTTTGTGACTCTGCACTCTTATTCTCTGCCCATAAGGTCACTGAGAACAAAATTGCGAGAGAGACAAAAAGATTACGCATTTACTACTATACTCCTAGCTATTCTATCATGCAAAGTCTGCTTGGTTGGAGAGAAAAATGCTGGTAAAAATCCAATATAAAAGAACATTTCACCCAGTACCCTTACCGCAGAACGAATAAAAGAGAAAGGCAGAGATAATATATACTGCTCATCTATAGAAACTACTCTTATCTTCATAAGGTGTTTTCCTAGTGTTTTACCATTTTGCCAAGTAAAGACTGTATGATAAACTACTTTCAAGGTAATAAGCATCCAGTAATTAGCTTTTACAAAGAGTATAACTCCTTCATTGGTAGTCAACATCCCAAGCTGCTCAAAAAATATAGCGATAAAGAGCACAGAGATCACAAGATCATCTATCACAAAAGACCAAGTACGCCTTTGTGTAGTAGCTAGATTGTTTAAATCAACCATTTATGAATTACCTAATGCTTGATATGCAATATCTGTTCTACACTGTTTACCCACAAAGTGCACTTGCCCTACTAGCATATAGGCACGGTCTCTTGCCTGAGAGATAGAATCACCTATCCCTACACACACAAGTACTCTACCACCAGTAGCATAGAGTTTGCCATCATCACCTCTATCTACTCCTGCATAGGAGATATGACTATTGTCATCTAAATCATCATGAAGTATCTTATCTACCACTATCTCTGCTGGAGCTGAACTTTTATATGGATAGTCTTTACTTGCCATTACAACACCAACTGCATATTTGTCATAAAAATCTATCTCTATGTTTTTTAGATTCCCTGTAGCTGCTTTGTAGAATAGCTCTGATGCAGGGGATTTAAGCAATGGCATTATCTCTTCACACTCAGGATCACCAAAACGAACATTGTATTCCAATATAATAGGCTCACCTTTGACCATCATAACACCTATAAAAAGCACACCAGTAAATGGCATACCCTCATCCTCCATACCTTTAAGTGTTGGCTCTATAACTCTCTCTTTTAGTTTTTGGTATATCTCATCATCTACTAATGGTGTCGGAGCATATGCACCCATACCACCTGTATTTGGTCCTTGATCATCATTGAGTAATCTTTTATGGTCTTGTGCTGCTGGGAGTACTATGTAGTCTTTGCCATCACATATAGCAAATACAGATAGCTCATATCCATCAAGGAACTCCTCTACGACTATAGACATACCTGCATTACCAAATGAACTACCAGAGAGCATATCTGCTGCTGCTACTTTTGCCTCATCTGCACTCTGTGCTATTATCACACCTTTACCACCACAAAGACCATCAGCTTTGACTACGATAGGAGCCTCAAGTGTACCGATAAACTTGACTGCATCATCCAAAGAATCTGTCTCTATGTATTTAGCAGTTGGTACATTATGTCTAGCTAAAAAGTTCTTCATAAATATCTTTGAACCCTCTAGCTGTGCAGCTGCTGCAGTTGGTCCAAATATAGTCAAACCTCTATCAATGAAGAGATCAACAATTCCATCTACAAGTGGAGCTTCAGGTCCCACAATAGTAAGATCAATCCCATTATCTTCTACAAATGAAGCTAATTCTCCAAAATCACTGATACTTAGGTTCTCTCCTAGCTCATCAGTAGCCCCATTACCTGGTGCAAAGTAGAGTTTGTCTACATTCTCATCTCTCTTCATAGCAAGACCAATCGAATACTCTCTACCACCTGCACCAACAATCAATATGTTCATTCATATCTCCAACAGTTAAAATAAAATATACAATCACTAGTCAGTAGTGGTGATAATTGTGCGTAGAGGATTTTCAAAAGATTTGAAGACGAACTCTATGTTCGTCAATGACCTTTTGAAAGTCCTATGCGGGCAAGAATCAGCACTAATGACCCCCGGATGAGCGTTCTGTTTGATACGGCTCTAATAAGCCAACGATGGAGGAGAGAGCAAATCTTTAGGAGGCAATTTCTCGTAGGCTATGCCGTACTCAAACGAAAATGTCTACACACCAACTGCTACATGTCCCACCAAGATTAAATGTTGAACCCCTTATACAGTAGTCGCACCATCTAGGTTGTCTTTATTATAGCTAATTTGCTGTTAGGTAATAGTGAAAAAAAAACATATTTCTGTCTATTTTAATTGATACTAATTAGTATTAACTAGTATTATGGGTACTGTCTTTTTTTATTCATAGTAAATTTAATCTATTTGCTCTCTACAAATATGTATTCTAAGAACTATTTTTAGTAGTCTCTCTTCTATTATTTTTATTTATTAGGCGAGATGAGGGTTATTATATTTTCTTAGTGTAACTCCTGCGGTTTTACTGTAGCTGCTTTAGCGTGCCAAATGTCTCATATCATCAAGGTTTAGTTCATGCTCTTCAATACCAAAAAGTACCATATAAGGCAATACCTTGTCTATATATTCTGGATCCTCTTTTTTACGTTTTTTCACTTCATCTTTTTTTACCCGTTTTAAAAACTCTTTGAAACCCACAAGGTGATTTCTCACTTCTTTGCCTTTAGGACTCAAGGTACCGACATACTCATAAGTAAACATAAATGCCATCTGTACGACCAGTACTACAATGTACAGCCATAAATGTAGCTCTTCAAAAAGTATCTGTCTAAGTTCATCGTTTGCTATGATGAGCCATAGTAGCAAAGAGGGAAATACACCTGCAAAAATTTTACCAAAAATACTTTTACTGTAGACGACAAAGAAAAGTGGAAAATAGATAAAAAAGAATGCAACATAAGCAAAAAAATCAGCAACCATCCCAGAAAAGTAAGTCAAAAGAAGCATGACAATAACCAAGAGTGTTGACCACCCTACAAATCTCCTTCTGGTTTTTTTAGGATTCTCTTCCATATAACCCTCAGAAACTACCCATTGAGAAGCTTTCATGTTTACCTTATGGTAATCATCAACAATCTCTTTGTAACGCTGTGTGTCTTGACTTCCTGTTTGGCTCTTTCTTGTATATAATCTTTTAGGAATCAAGTATGACTTTCTATCACCTACAAAAAGTACCTCATCTAGTAGATACTGCGCTAAAGGTATCATAGGAGTAGGTGATTTATCTGTACGTAGAACTAGTAAGTCACTATTTTTTTCTCTCTTTATCTCTACTAACCCTAATACTTCCAGTTCTAAAATAGACGCAACAAAATCTTTATGCTCGGTAAACCTATCATAAATCAAACCAGCAAGTAGCACCCCAAATCCAGTAGGTGGATTATATTGTACAGGTGTAGAGAATAAATTTTTGACCCCTACTGATTTTTCAAGCACTATAGAATAATAGACCAGAACTACCAACAGCCAATACCAGTACCAATACTCCCAAAATAGTTCCATCATTTCATTTTACTTTTTCAGTATCATTTCCTCTATAAACTTCCAACATAACTTAACTTTGCTATACCTATTCCATCTTTAAAAAATATAACTAGTGGTGCAGGTACTCCACCTATTAAATCCTTTTTTGCAATCCACAGTTTATATTCAGTACCCTTTTCATGGGTATCTCCATATCCTATCTCAGTAGTTCTAAGTTTTTGAATACGCGTTATTTTTATGGGATAAGTGTAGTTCTTTGCATTACTCTGTGCTTTTTTAAATGAATATCTATAAGTGTCACTATCTAGTGCTTTTTGACTTCTTTTTAAAAGACTTTTATGCATTAGAGGAACTACCATTTTTGCACTAGCATCATAACTGTTATTTTGCATTATTTTAATAAATGTATTTATAATTTCTATCGCTTCTCTTTCTAACTTTTTTGGCATTTTATCTTGTGCATTTACACCAACTACCAATACCATTATCAATAATATCATTTTAAAAAAATTCATTTTACTTCACTCCTTGGTTATATAATTTACCCTACTTGATATACCATATAGAGAGTCCTTTACCATATTTAATCAATAATTAAAAGGTAGTAAAAAGTACTCTTGTGTGCTTGTTTTATAAGCTTGATATCTCTCTGGCTCTATCTATACAAGCATCTATCAGAGGGGTTAATGCAACTGCAAAATCTGCACCTTCTGGTAGATGTACTTTAGTAGCATCTCCTATCACGATAGCTGTATAGCTATCATCCCAAGAAAAGTTTTTCAAAAAGCATTGGATAGATGATGGGGAGGTAAATATGATGATAGCATTTTTTTCTGGGGTATCGTCTATACTATACTCAATACATGAGGTCTCATATAT
>DAOUPF010000239.1 GCA_030626265.1 Sulfurovum sp. | reverse complement strand
GATTACAGATAGCAAAGAGACACCTATTCATAATGCTATACTCTCAAAAATTCCTATAAAAAAGAAAAAAGACATTCTCATACGTCGTACTAGTAGACATAGAAGTATACTCGAAGTTGAGCTAAAGACAAGTCCATCTATGCGTATATTTGTAAATCATTGGAAATCAAAAAGTGGCCCTGAGAGTAAGAGAATTGTATATGCAAAAGCATTAGTAAAACGGCTAAGAAGCTTGCCTAAAGCTTCTGAATATATTATCTTGGGTGATTTTAATAGTAACTATAATGAGTTCAAAACAATTAAGCCAAAACATAATGATACAAATGGAGTAGTAGGTTTAAATCAGATACTTAAAACTTCTGCAGATGGCAAGCTAATACGCTGGCATACTCTATCCAATAATAACAAATATCACTATAATCTCTGGATGGAGTTACCATCTCATGCTAGATGGAGCCATAACTTCTTTGGTCAAAAAGAGGGGATTGACTCTATAGTAATACCTAGCTCTTTGTATAATGACAAGGGCTGGGAGTACCAGAAGGATTCCTTCTCTGTTTTTAAGCCAGATTATCTATTTGGGAAGAGGGGAGAGCTAAAGAGGTGGGAGTACAAGTACAAAAAACATACAGGTAAAGGCTATTCTGATCATTTGCCTATATATGCTACTTTTGTTACTGGTATAAATAGTAACATAGTTGAGGATAGTATATGGGATAAGTTAACTTCTATATTTAGCTCAGAAAAAGCTGATATAAATTTGCCAGAGATTAACTTGAAAAAAGCAGAGACAATTAATCCTAAAATATCATCTATAGAAGATATTATAGATGGTAATAATATAGAGTATCCCATAGTATTGAAAAATGTACAGGTGATATTTAAAAGAAGAGATACGGCAATCATAAAACAAAAGCATAATAGACGAGCTATACTACTCTATCGATGTGCTGATGGACTTGATGAGGATAGTATTTATGATATAACAGTATATAAAAAAAAGAGATATAAAGGTCTAGATGAGATAGTAGATCTTGATATAGATAGAAAAGTAGGTATGAGGGATAGTGAGTCATTTATAAAGCCATTTTCCAGTGCTATGATGCATGATAGTCGATATATCAATGAAGTAGTAACAGGTATCACTGGAACTCTCCTAAAAAGTAAAATAGAGATAGACGGAGACAAATTTCCTATATATTTCAAGAAATCAGCAAAAAAACCAGCTAAAGGTAGCCGTATAAAGATATCAATGGCACAAATAGGCTACTATAAAAACCATATGCAGTTGGTTGTATGGGATAAAAATGATTATAAGATAATAGAGTAAAGTTTGGATATAATTATTAAAAATTATCAAGGATTTTTATGACACTACCTCCTATCTCTATTCCAAATATACCATTGCCATTTGATATTCCTCAGATGATTCATCCACTATTTGTACATTTTGCTATTGCATTGCCTATAGTAGTACTTTTGTTGGAGCTTATTAATCTATTTACTAAAAAGAGGACTATCGGAATATTGAGCTTTTTCTTTATGATTTTAGTAGCAGTTATATTTTTTGCTGCATATCTTACAGGGATGATTGACGGAAAAGTAGCTAAAGAGTTTTTGAGTCCTGAAGCCAAAGATGCACTGGTTGCTCATAAGCAGCTAGGAGTTTATCTTGTTTATGCATCTGGGTTAGTATTGCTCTTCAAACTGTTTAGTATATTGATTAGAAAGACTGCTATTAAAGTACTATTTTTCTTGGTTCTAATTGTATTTGTAGTTGCTATTTTTAATGAAGGTAAAAAAGGTGGAGAACTGGTCTATCAGTATGGAGTAAATGTCAAATCAGTACCATCTATAGGCAAAGTAAAAACAAAACTTGAAGAGCCAAAACTAAAAGAGCTAAAATCTGAAGAGCTAAAATCTGAAGAGCCAAAGCTGATAGAGTCAAAAGAGACAGATATCAAAAAGGTAGTAGAAACAGCCTCTACTACCATACCAGAGGTAGTAGATAGCAACACTAGCGAGAAGGCTGTTGATTAGTGATATTTACTACTTTAGCGGTAGTAAATTCCAGCAGTTATTGCTAGTACTATAACTCCAATAAGTATAGCTATCTTTGTATAGCTATATGGTCTTTCTCCTGTAACTTTTCCATTTTCTCCATTTATAGCATAGATATACTCTTTGCCTTTATATGAGAAGTGAGTTGTCCATATAGGAAATAGAGAGTTTTTAAATTTTTTATCCATATAGATAGTATTCATACTATCTATATTTTGTTCATCACCCCCAATATCTTCTACTATATCATCTTCTATGACTCTACTCATTATATTTTTTGCTGTATCAAAACCACTATCTACTCTGATGGTGTGCTCTTGGGATTCAAAACCAGCTAGAAATTTTTCATCAAAAGGTCTTAGTTTTCCTATGTCCCAAGGTCTTATAGCTCTTAAAAGTTTATCAGAGAGAGTAGTGCTTGCAGATATGGAAATATCATCAAAGTCTCTGGAGATTGTACCAGATACATTAGACCAGTCAATTCTCTCCTCTTCTACGCTGACAGTTTGCTCTTTTCCATCTACTACTTCCCTCTTTTGTACAGTGACATAGTATATATCACCTCTCTCACCCCTATATGTAGTGAGAGTATTTGCATCATAGCACCAATATGGCAGATAGTTTCCTTCCATTTTCTTATCCGAGTCGACCAGATGTTTGAGCTCGCTAGGTGCAAACCATAGTGAGCCTACCCAGTCAGCAAAGATCTCTTTTGCCTTTTTATGTGTTATTTCAAAAGGGATTATGGATTCAGGTACTATGTTATTGACAAACTCTGTGATAGTAGGTGTTTGACAGTTAGGGCATAGTGTACTAGCTACATGAGGGCCAAATGTAAAGCCACCACCACATTTTGGACAGTTTATCTCTTTTGTTACTTCTTTTGGGGTGTTTATATCTAGTTGGGATAGTGCACCGTCTAGGTCATGAGTCTGTATCTGTGAGATGTCAGACTTTATCTCCAACGTGGCATTACAAAACTCACAGCTCAAAAGCCCAGTATCTGGAGAGAATCTAGTAGATGCTCCGCAGCCTTTACAGGTGAAATTTATAGGTTCATATTTCATAACTTATACACTTAGAGGTGGCGGCATTTGATTAAACAGTTCAGATATAACTTCGTCAGCTTTTTTCCAACCATCAAAGCCTTGTCTCCATACATAGCTTTCTCTCTTAAGTTCACCCTTTAGTATCATTTCTTTTAGTTTACTTGCT
>DAOUPF010000433.1 GCA_030626265.1 Sulfurovum sp. | reverse complement strand
AGTATCATATGTGGCCAGTATGTTTTCTCTTTATTTTTTGCCATTTTTTATCCTCAAATAGATTGGTCTTCCAAAGTAGATCCAAAGAACTAGTATAGTTCCTATCCAGACCAAATATCTAACCAAATCAATAATCCAATCATAGGGATCATTGAGTGTAGTAGTAAGGTCTACATTTTTGTAATCTGCTATCTGATCTGATAGCTCTGAATATGCTTGCACTATAGCCAAATCATACTTAGATTGTAGAGTATTACTATCTTCACTTTTTACTATATCTATAGCATAACTTTTCACTTCATTACTATCATAATACTTAGCAACCTCCTCTGATGAGGGGATAAGACCCAATCTCATACTGTTGGGTGCAAATATTAAAATAACATATGGCTTGCTTACACTGTCCTCAAACTTATCGCTGTACTCATAAAGATTCGTTCCTCTTGGAAGTTTATCTTTAGTTGCAACTACATAGGCATTTATGCCTGTTTTTTCTGTGAGTTCATTACTGATATTTTCCAAAACAACAACTGCTTTAGGAGATATAATATGATCATTGATAATAAATTTTGCAGGAGCTAAAAGTGAGAGAAGGAAAGCAAGCAAGGTTACCCTTGCTATTGCTTTTACCATATATTTATCCTATATAAAGGTGATTTGGAGTCAATACAGCCCACGCTGTAGCTACTGCAAATGCAACCATAAATAGAGCCAAAACTTTATCCATAATTCTAATCATTTCGTACTCCTTATTTAGCAGGCTTAAATGCATAGTCTGCATTTGCCGTACTTGTCATTTTGACATTATCTAAACTATCAGTGATAGGTGTTTTATCATAGAAGTTTGTTGCCTGAGCTTGCTGTGTTTGAACTGCAAGAGTAACCAAAACAACCAGAATAGTCAACAATAGTACTGTAGCTACCAACATACCTGTAATACCATCGAGTCTAAATAGACCTCGTTTTGTATTTTCTGTAACTGCCATCATCAACTCCTTATTTCTTCAACGATGAGATATAAGTCTCTATCGCTTTTTCTTGAACTGGAGTAAATCTGGTTTTAAACGCTGGCATAGCACCAATGTTACCTATTTTACCAGCTGCTAGAGTATTTGTAATGTCATAACCATTAATACGAGGTCCGACACTTGCCACACCCTCACCTTGCATACCATGACAACCACCACATACAGCATATTCTGCTGGTGCAGTACCACTGAAGCCACCAGCAACATAAGCTGCAGCTTTCTCAGCCATATCTCCACTAGCCATACCAGGAGGCATGCCACCAGGGAAAGATGCCATAGCATTTTGACCTTTGTTTATGATGTCCATTACTCTAGCTTTGCTATAACCTGCTGTTAAGTCTTCTGATTTTCCAGATAGACCATCAGCAGTCATACCATGACATGGTGCACACTGCACTGAGAATATAGACTCACCCATCTCTTGAAGAGTTGCAGCATCTGCATCTTTATGCATAGCTTCAAACTTAGTATTATAATCTTTTACCTCTTGGT
>DAOUPF010000478.1 GCA_030626265.1 Sulfurovum sp. | reverse complement strand
TACGCTATTATAATCTAATGAAAAAAACAGATATTATACTAGCTCCTCAGTTTGAGCCTATTGTCGATGCCATAGGGGCTCACCTCATAGGTAAGAGATACCCTATCACTCTGACACTGGCTGCTTATCTAGCAGGAGGTCATGTACTGCTAGAGGATATACCAGGAGTAGGCAAGACCACTCTAGCAAAGCACTTCTGCTCTACCCTAGGACTTGGGTTTGGACGGATACAGTTTACCTCAGATATGCTACCCTCTGACATAATAGGAGTCAGCTACTATAGCCAAAAGCATAGTGAGTTTATACTTAAAAGAGGACCTATATTTACACAGTTTTTGCTAGCTGATGAACTCAATCGTGCCATGCCAAAGACCCAATCAGCCCTACTAGAAGCTATGGAAGAGGGCAATGTTACCATAGATGGTAAAGCCCATCCACTTCCTGAACCATTTTTTGTCATAGGTACTCAAAACCCTCATGAAGAGGTGGGGACATTTCCCCTACCTCTCTCTCAGCTAGATAGATTTATCTGCTCATTTGGCATAGGCTACCCAGATCCAGTATCTGAGAGAGTGATACTCCAAGGCATCAGGAATACCAATAGCTCAAGCCAAGTCCTCATCACTCCAGAGCAGATATCACAGTATATGGACAATGTTAAAACAGTACAGCTCAGCCCTGCTATGTTAGACCACCTCCAAGCAGTCATAGAGTTTACTAGACAAAGTGGTAGGTTTGAGTATGGGCTATCTACTCGAGGAGCATTGGCGCTTACTGCCATGCTCAAGTCATGGGCATCACTACAAGGCAGAGATTATGCCACGCCCGATGACCTCCAAGCAGTCACAGCAGTAGTCTGCTCACATAGACTTAGATTTACCGAGGGCAACACCACCCCTATGAGAGTAGAAAATGAGATCTTTACGCATATTCGTTCAGACATATAGACGGGTCAAGCAGAGGGCTACTTGGTATAGTCTACTGGTTGTTTTAATGCTATTTGGCTTTTTTCTAGAGGCATATATGCACAATTTCAATCTAGTCTATATCACACTATTTTTTGTATTTGCTATCGCTTTTAGTGCAGGGCCTATAGGTGTTCTAAATCTAGGACAGTTGTATGTAGAATTTGAGCATACAGGTCGACTATTTTC